>CANRPF010000132.1 GCA_947632375.1 uncultured Bacilli bacterium | reverse complement strand
TTTAATTTATTATCTAAAAATGGAAAGATTTTCTATAAATATTATGTATATGCTAACATTCATATGAATACAACTTGTAAGGACAGAATTTGGGATTTTCTTAATGGATATGATGAAACTGGGTATGAATTAATGCGTATTGCAAGATTTTACAAACCTATGTGATTTTATTAAAAACAAAAAATATGCTATAATTTGGATTAGGAGGAATTTATGGAAATAATTAAATTAAATATAAAAGACATTAAACCATATAAAAATAATGCTAAAATACATACTAAAGAACAAATTGAACAAATAAAGAAAAGTATACAACAATTTGGAATGAATGACCCTATTGCGGTATGGGGTGATGAAAATTTGATTGTTGAAGGACATGGTAGATTAGAAGCATTAAAACAGTTAGGATACCAAGAAGTTGAATGTATAAGACTAGACCATTTGACTGATGAAGAACGTCGTGCATATACATTGGCACATAATAAACTTACAATGAATACCGATTTTGATTTTGATATATTAAATGATGAATTAGATAGTATTATTGACATTAATATGGAAGATTTTGGCTTTTTAGACTTAGATGATGAAGAAGAAAAAGAAGTTGAAGAAGATAATTTTGAAGTAGAACCTCCTGAAGAACCTAAAGCAAAATATGGTGATATTTATCAATTAGGCGAACATAGATTGATGTGTGGTGATAGTACAAAAGAAGAAGATGTTGCTTTATTAATGGACGGTAATAAAGCTGATATGGTATTTACTGACCCACCTTATAATGTTGATTATTCAAATGTAGAAAGACCAAAACCTGGAAAAAAGGATTTTGGAAAAATAGAAAATGATATAATGGATGAAGAAGATTTTTTTAATTTTTTAAGTAATGTTTACAAACGACTTGATGAAAATACGAAAAAAAATTCTAGTTTTTATATATGGTATGCTTCAAAATCGACTATTCCTTTTTATACCGCTTTTGTAAATACTAATATTAAAATAAACGAACAAATTATATGGAAAAAACCTATGCTATTAGGAAGGAATAAATATCAATGGGCACATGAGCCATGTATATTTGCTATAAAAGGAAGCCCATATTTTACTGATGATAGAACTAAAACTACTGTATGGGATTTTGGAGGATATGATAAAAGTAAAAATATACATCCAACTCAAAAACCATTATTTTTACCAGTAGAAGCAATAAAAAACAGTAGCAAAGAGAATGATATCGTATTAGACTTATTTGGTGGTAGTGGTTCTACATTAATTGCTTGTGAGCAATTAAATCGTAAATGCTACATGATGGAACTTGACCCTAAATATTGTGATGTTATTATTGAACGTTGGGAAAAATTTACAGGTAAAAAAGCAGTTAAAATAAATTAAAGGAGGTGCTAGCCTATGGCAAATGGTAAACCAGGCAAGCCACAAATACAAATAGACCAGGAACAATTTGAAAAATTATGTAAGATACAGTGTACACTTGAAGAAATTGCAGACTGGTTTAGGTGCAGTGAAGATACAATTGAGCGTTGGTGCAAAAGAACTTATGAAGAACGATTTAAAGAAGTTACTGAAAAATTCAGAAGTAAAGGTAAGGCTTCATTACGTCGTATGCAATTTAAACTTGCTGAAAAAAATGCTTCAATGGCTATATTTTTAGGTAAGCAATATTTAGGGCAAAAAGATTATGTTGAAAATACCATTAACAATAATGGAATTATAGATGATTTAGTAGGAGCATTAAACAATGTCAAAAAGTCTAAATGAAATGTTAAATCCAAAACAAATAGATTTTATGTTAGCAGATGACAAGGTAATTAATTTATTAACTGGTTCTGTTCGTAGTGGTAAGACTTATGTGTCTTTATTAAAATGGGCAATATTCGTGGCGACAATGCCTGAAAATAGTGAATTTTTAATGACTGGCAAAACTATTACATCATTAAAGCGTAATTGCTTAGGTTTATTACAGGACTTAGTAGGTAAGAATTTTACATATTCTACTTCACAAAAAATGGGCGTGTTATTTGGACGTAAAGTGTGGCTTGAGGGTGCTAATGACGAAAGAGCAGAAAGCAAAATACGTGGTATGACTTTGGCTGGTGCTTATGTGGACGAATTAACGCAAATACCTTTTGAATTTTATTCTATGTTACTTTCTCGTTTGTCTGTTAAAAATGCCAAGTTATACGCTACTACGAACCCAGACAGCCCAACACACTGGGTAAAAGAGCTTATTATTGATAACGAAGAAATAGAAAAATCAATTTGGAGTTTTAATTTTGACGATAACGAGATATTAAAAAGAGAAAATGAAGATTATTTTAACAACTTAAAACAACAATACCAGTCAATGGGCGGGGTATTCTATGAACGTTTCATACTCGGTTTATGGGTTATGGCTGAGGGCATTATATATAAACAATTTGCTAATAATCCCGAAATATTTATAAGAGATGAAGCAGTTGACAAAAATGGAAATAAGATTAATTTTTTAATTGT
>CANRPF010000131.1 GCA_947632375.1 uncultured Bacilli bacterium | reverse complement strand
CTGTAGAAGGAATAAGTGGTATTGATTTTAGTATTGTAGAACAATTACCAGATAGCGGAAAAAAAGGTATTATCTACTTAGTAAACAACTTTGGAAGTGGACAAAATATCTATGATGAATATATATGGGTAGAAGATAAATTCGAAAAAATAGGAACTACTGATGTCGATTTAAGTCAATATTTAAAAGCTGAAGATTTAGTAGCAATAACTAATGGTGAAATAGATATAATAATTGGTGAAGAGTAGGGGTGATTTATGAGTACTATATATAGAAATGTTAAAGTAGGAGATAAAATAAATTATTTATATAGTAACCTATATTATGATTTTTCATTATTAACTGATAATGAGTGGGAAAATTTAAAACAATATAATATTAGTTCAAGTTCAGTTTCTGTAGAAAGACCATTTTCAAATCTTGTGGATATTAATGGAAGATATAGGTATAATGATGTGACGTTAACATTTAATTTTGGAAGAGACGGTGTAGGAATTTGTTTTTCGTATAATATAGAAAAAAAACAACTTTATAGTCTTGAGATAACAAATTTAGGACATGAAGTGACAGAAACTCCGATACCGATTGTTGGAAGATTTTCTTATGAGCAATTTTTATACAATATTGACGTTTATAAAAATGATGAAATAACTGAAATTTCTACAGATGCTAAACTTTACAAATGTTTTTTTGTAAAAGAAGAAACGAATGCTAAAAGATATTTAAATGAAACTGGTTTATCTCATTTAGTAACAAAAATAAAACAATTAATAAATAATAGTCAAAGATACAAGGTCGGAGATTTATTTATGACAACAAATGAAGACAACCCAGCAGATAGGTTTGGTGGAACATGGAAAAAACTTGATGATGATGCATATCTTAAAATAGCATCTACGAAAGGCAAATTTGAAGAAGGTAAGGCTGGAGTAGTAAATGGTACATCTTCCGTACATAAAATTCCTATTGAAAGTATGCCAAGTCATACGCATAGTTATACCAACCCTGGTGGTAGTTATAGCAATACTAATATTGTCGGGGGTACGGGAATAGTACCACAAACAAACCCATTTTCTACAAATACAGGTTCGTCTGGTAGGGGAGACCCATATTACCCTTGGTATTATTCAATTTATGTTTGGGTAAAAATAGCAGATTAAAAGGAGGTAAAAAATGATAGAAATAACTAGGGGAGATAATAAAAAAATAATTGTTAAAAGAATAAATAAATATGACGGGCAAGTTATAAAACAAAAGCCCGACAAAATGTATTTCACAGTGAAATATGATTATAATATTAAAGATGCGTTATTTCAAAAGCAACTTGATGACGGAATAACATTTAATGATAGTGACTATACTTATACAATAGATATTTTACCTAAGGACACAAGTAAGTTACCTTATGGTAAACTTTTGTTTGATATAGAAATTATAACAAATGATATTGTTTCCACTGTTTACAAAGGAGAAATAAATTTAACTGGTGAGGTTACTCACGAATATAACAAAATAGAAGTTTAAAAAGGTGATTGTATGAATGATTTATTAATTTTGTGTGATACTAGACAACAAAAAGATAAATATATTACTAATTACTTTGATGAAAAAAATATACCATGGCTACGCACTATGTTGCCAAGTGCCGATTACATGGCGTTAAGATATGAAAATGGCTTTATCAAGGATTATTCTATCTTGATAGATACAAAAAAAGATGTGGAAGAAATAAGTGGTAATTTATGCAACACGACAGAACACGAAAGAATTAAAAGAGAAATTGCAAAGGCCAAGGACTTAGGTTGTCAAGAATTTATATTCTTGATATGCGATAGCAAAATCAAAAACGCTGATGACTTAAAGAAATGGACTAGCAAACACACGAAAGTTAAAGGAAATACACTTTACAAAATCATGAAAACAATGAGTGAAAAATATGATGTTAAATTTATGTTTTGCAACAAACGAAGTGCTGGGAGGTTTATTTATAATTTGTTAAATAAAAAGGTAGGTTGTTAAAATGATAATTGATGATAACTTTAAATATAAAGATTTAATAATGCAAATAGAGGTTTTAAAATGTCACTACACGGATATTTTGACCTCTTTTTCATGGAAAGATTTAAAGAAGAAAAATGATTTTATTCAAACAACAAAGAGATGTGTTTATGCTTTGAATTTTGAAGATTGGAAAAAAGACAAGATATGGGAATATTTAAATGGTGATGAGGAACTAGATACACTTAAAAAATTTATGTAATTAGACAATGTTAAATTAAAATGATATAATTTTAATATAAATGGAGGTAAAAATGAGGGAATTCAAGAGTTTTTACAAAAAAGTAGGTGGTGGAGAGGGACAAAAATGTAAATATCCAACAAGATTAGATACATACGGTTGTGGTTGTCAACACGATTGTAAATATTGTTATGCTAAGTCTTTGTTAGATTTTAGAAAACTTTGGAGCCCAGAACAACCAGCAGTTGCTGATATAAGAAAGATAGAAAGAACAATAAGTAAGATACCTAAAGGTTCGATAGTTA
>CANRPF010000130.1 GCA_947632375.1 uncultured Bacilli bacterium | reverse complement strand
ATCGAAACAGATTCTTCTTATTATGTATGGCTTAGAAAAGACTTTAAAGAAATAAAAGAAACAGTAGAACCTCAAGAGGGTGAAGAGTTTGAACCGTATGAAGTAACTGTCCGTTGGGAATACATGGAAAAGAAAATTACATTATCTCAATATCTCGCCGAACAACAGGTCAAGAACAAAGAAAATATCGAAACCCTAATGCTCGGTCTAGTTGATTTATACGAATTACAGATTGGAGAAATATAGTGGCTACTATTTATGCAAGATTAATACTTAGTGGAAAGAAAACAATCGATGAAGTACCTGAAAAAATTCGTTCAGACGTTGAAAAATTACTTCAAGAGATGGAGGGATAACATGGCTGTTATTTATGCTACTTTAATAGTAAACGGAAAGAAAAACTTTAGTGATGTTCCTGCTAGAATTAAAGAACAGGTCAGACAGGTTTTAATTGATCTTGATTTAGCAGAACTGGCAGAAGAATAAACTCATTAATAACCGGACTCACTTTTGTGGGTCTTTTTTTATGCCCTTTGATATAATAATCAAAAACGATAAGAGGGTATTATGAAAAGACTTCTTTTAGGTTTAATGACGGTTTTATTATTATTTGCTTTAGTTGGTTGCGGTTCAAATACGGATACTGACACAACTGAAGCAGAGGAAAACTCCAAAGAAAGCACTCAAACGCTTGGAGAAAAGATGAAAGATCCGGAACGTGAACAGGAATTAGCTAAACAGATGAATTTAACTGTTGGTGAAAATGCAACGGTTGACGGGATAGATGTTAAATTAGATAGAGTTTATCTAACAGAGGGAAATGAATACGACTTTGAACAATTAAAACCAAATTATATTTATATGGTTTGTCAGCTTACTGTTACTAATACTGGTAAAACTGATTTTACTATGTATAATCTTGGATACCAAATGTATGCTGATAATAGTGCCTGTGAAACTGTCGTAGTAAATTATTCAGATGAAACACATCTAACTGATGTATCTAATCTTGCACCGGGAACCAATACAACTGGTGTTATTGATTTTGAAGTACCCCAGAGTGCAAGTAAATTTCAACTTAAAGTATCTCCAAAGTTAAATGAAGACCAAAAGAAAGATATTATATTTAATTTTGATACGTCACAAGTAGAATAAAAAATCCCCGAGAATTACTCCTCGGGGTCTGAACACAACTCGTCGAGTGTTACGTTTAACGCTTTGGCGAGTTTTTTGGCGGTTCCCTCTGTTGAAATATTAGAAAATATGGTGTAAAATTTAAAATTTGCTCTTGACAATACTTCACTAGAGCAGTATAATACAAGCATAAAGAAACCCCTTTTATAAAAGTCTAGAATGACCCTAACTATCACCATTAAATTCAAGACTTAATTATATTCAAAGGAATTTTTCTTTTATTTTTAAAATTTTACTCTGCGACCTACTTTGTACTTGGTAGGTCTTTTTTTATGGTATAATATAAATCCCTCATTAATTATCCTCAAATGTTTTAACATTCAGAGATAATAAAGCGCAGAGGGGGAATTACAATCATTTAACTACTGACCCTACTTGACTTGTAGGGTCTTTTCTATTATAATAATGTTGTACGTAAGTGTTAATTTAATTCTGTTTAATTTTTCATTTTACGTAACTCTTTTAATTTATTGTAGCCTGCGAAAGTAGGCTTTTTTATTGACTTATTGACTATATTATGATAATATAATTATAGTTTAATATATTTAAACTCTTAAACTCTTAAAATTTAAAATTTAAATGTTTTATTTATTACAACCCAGTTTAATCGCTGGGTTTTTTTTATTTCTCAAATTTAAAATTTATGCGACAAAAGATGAGATTATGACAAATTATTTAATTTCACTTACTGCTTTTGTTACTTTAGGAATTTTGATTTCAATAGTTTATGTAATTTTATTAAACATTGGAAAAAGGAAGTGAGTTTGAATGTTTGAAGTACCACCATGGCTAATAAATATTTATCAATGGATAGTGTACTTGACACCTGTATGGGCATTAATTTTAGCTGTCTTTTGGAAACCAATACAAAAGGTTTTTGACAGGGAAAAGTCAAGGCTCACTGCTATTGAAAGTAAATTACAGAGTGTACAAGATGATATAGAGGACAGAAAAAAGGTTTCTCACGCTCTCCTGCATCATGAAATATTTCAGACAGCTAGAGATTCTATTAAACAGGGTTTCATTACAGAGGTTGAGTTAGAGAATCTTGAAATTCTGTATCATGAGTACAAAAAGTTAAATGGTAATGGTACAGCGGAAAGATTATACAAGGAATGTTGTAATTTACCGCTGAAAGATTTCAAAAATTTTGGAGTAGAAGATGAAGATAAATTGGAAGCTTAGACTTAAAAACAAAACTACACTGGTTACTTTACTGGTCGGCACAATTACTTTTGTTTATTTAGTACTTGGATGTTTTGATATTGTACCGCCGATTAGTCAAGATCAGGTAACACAGTATGTAATGTTAGTTGTTGATTTACTCGTTAGCTTAGGAATTGTTGTTGACCC
>CANRPF010000129.1 GCA_947632375.1 uncultured Bacilli bacterium | reverse complement strand
CGGTTTCTCCCTTCATATCTTCAGTAGACGGCGCCCAACCAATAACACCATCTCCCTCTGTTATCATGAGGTTTCTAAATGTATACGATACTCCAGTTTCAGAAGCCATGTTTGTCAAATAAAGTCCTTGATCAGTTTGAGTTGGAAGGGTATCCTTTATTGTAGCTACAAATATACATTTTGTCCATTCATTTGCTTTAAAAGATGATCGAATAGGAGTCATAGCCTCCTTGGTTAATTCACTTGACGCATTGGATGCCATAAATCGCGCAGAAAATGATCCACCGACGCTTCCTTTTACTTCAAAAGAAATAGTATATTTTTTACCAGATTGATAATATTCTCTTCCTATATTTTGATAAAAAATAACACTATATCCAGTAGATGCAACATTATTTCTAGTTAATTTACAACATCGAATACCATTTTCAACTACTTCAGTGTTACTATAACCACCAGTTTGCATCGTCCAGCTCCAACCAGTCCTGCCTTGATTAGTCTTTTGCGCGATATTGGGAGAGTAAGATGCTCCAGTTGGTCCTGTCGGTCCTAACATACCAGGAGCCCCTGTTGGACCTAATTTACCCTGTAATCCAGTAGGTCCGACTAATCCAGTGGGGCCTTGAGGTCCTGTTGGTCCTACGTTACCAGTGGGGCCAATATTTCCTTTAGACCCATTTTTTACAGTAAAAGTTTTTTCTGTGCCGTCGGAAAGACTAATAGTGATTGTATTAATACCGCCATCTTCAGCAGATGTTTCTTCGGTTATATCAGTAATTGTTACCTTCGCTTCAATTTGTTCTGCTAATGCATTCCTTACACTATTAGTGTATTGGCCAGCAAGAGCTACCGCTGAATCAGCAGATCCTTTAGGATCAGCACCTACCTCTTCCGCGGTATATGCTGGCTTATTGGGCGCTTTAGCCCAAGCCGCGACATCAGAAGCTGGCATTGACGTTGGTTTATTTTGTATATAAGATAAAGATTTAGGATCAACTTCTTGCCAATCTGGTTGAATACCTAAAGTATCTATGATATTCTCTCCACCGATTGGAACCCTTTTATCTTCTAAATCTAAATATAAATCGTGAGTATCCGTTGTAAAAATAAAACGTCCTGCATCATAAGGAATATTTCTTAAATTAATTAAAGTAGTCTTTAAAAAACTTACTTTCATTTAGCCTCTCCTTTCTACGTTTTATTTTATATTATTTATTCGCTTTCAAAAGCATTCCATGTAAGTTTAGAATCTGTATATTCTTTAGCTGATTGTATCGCTGCAGTTTGAGCTTTTGTCGCAGAACCCGCAGGATCATAAGCAGCTGCCTCTGTAAACGCTGCGCTGCCTAAACCATGTATTTTAACATCTGTACTATTGACGGATATATAACCATTTTGATTACTTTCAACAATTAAATCATTTAAATCACTAGCTGTAAGAAAATCTGCTAATACATCTTCTTTTAACATGTCTTTTGTAATACTAGCATTTTTAATTTGAGCTTTAATTTTATAATCTTCAATAGTTAATTGTATAGCTGTTTCTTCTTCAGATGGAGTATAAATATCAACTAATGTTTTTACATCAATGTATAATTTAGTACCATTATTTAATACTAATACAATATAAGTACCCTCTTTTTCATCGGGATTTGTTTCTACACTACCACTAGATACAACAATATCTTTAGGAATATCAATTTTACCAACAGATGTTCCACCTTGTTTAATATCATATGTTTTAGCGTAGCCAGCTGTGGCTTTAGTTTCTGGAGTAACTGTTACAGTTAACTTTTCTTTATTAGTATCAATAGATTGTTTTAATTCATTAATTGCATCAACAAGATTTTCCTTAGCGTTTGTTTGTAATGAATCAAGTTCTCCAATTTGTTGTTCAATTTTATTTTTAAATTCTGTAAATGTTGAATTATCTACATAATTAACTAATGCTGCTGTAATATCATCTTTATTAGTTAATTTTTTATCACCTAAATATAAATTTGTTTCAGTTAAATAAAAAGTTCCTTCTTCATGAGAACCTAATGCTAAATACGTACTTTCTGTACCTTGTAAAAATTTAACATCCATTTATCAAAATCCTCCCCATGTACCTATTACATTGCTAGAGGTCAAATTTTCATATTGACCATTTTTCCATTGGTAAATGTCATCACCATTTACATATAACATGTTAGCTCTCCCAATAGGCGGCAATGAATCTATAAAGATCACTTCTTGCCTACCTTCCTCAGGATGAGTTATAGTGTAATTTTCACTATATCTATCAAAAGTAACTATATATACTATATATTTATTATCTTCAGTTTTTGAAAATGTTAAATTCTTTTGAAAACTAAATTCATCAATAGCAACAGATACTAATAAACCATCAGTTTCTTTTATATCTTCTACTATATTATTATATTTATAGCTACCTTTTATTAAGTGTAATCCTTCACTAAGCTCATATAAAATAATAGGGCGGTCAGGCAGTCCAGTATCATTTATAATAGGTTTGTTTAAGAGTTCATTATAATCACTGGTACCACCC
>CANRPF010000128.1 GCA_947632375.1 uncultured Bacilli bacterium | reverse complement strand
GTATTGACATTATATAATAATGGTAGTATAATTTAGCTGTAATAAAGAAAGGAAGATAAAATGTACGAAGTAAATTGTATTAATTTAAAAACAAAAGAAAAATTTAGTAAGATATTTTATAGTGAATATTTATTAAATAAATTTAAAAATAAATGCAAATATTCTAAAAAGGTACTTATAACAAGTGTTGTTAATTATTAAGGAGAAAAAAAATGAAAAAGAAAAGATTAAGATTAAAAGATAGCATAAGAATATATATAATTATATTTATAACAATATTTAGTTATTTAACATTATTTTATGTTAAGTTTAGCCAAGTAGATATTGATGAATTAAATGAGTGTTTACAAACGCACAATTTAGATTATTGTAATAAGGCGGTGGGATAATAAAAATGATAATAGCAATAATAATTAGTCTACTAATCGGCTACTTTATAGGAATGATTAGTTGCATTATACAAGTTATGTATATGGAAAAGAAAGAAAATAAAAAGATAAAGGAGATATTAGATAATGATAGAAACTAAAGAACAAATTGAAAAACAATCAGAAACTGAAAATAAAATATTTGAAATAAAAAAATCTTATATGTCAAAAGCCGAATTTATTGAAATAATAAATAATATAGAATTTGAATTAGTAAAAAAATGTGAATTAGAATTAATAACTGGGATTATTGCTAATTTTGAAAATGGAGAAACTAAAACATTAACAAAAAATATTGAAATAGATTAACCAATTTTGCAAAAATTAAAAACTATGTTATAATTTCTTTAGATAGAAAAGAGGCTATAATATGACACCGGAACTTTGGGCAGTAATAACAGTAATAATTAGTATTATAATTTCAGGTGCTAGTCTTATTCTTGGAAGAAAGGATAAATCTAATCATGACACAGCTGACAGAAATTATCGCCAAGGTATATTAGATCAACAATTAAAAACAATAACTGATAAATTAGATAAAATAGAAAGAAAATTAGATAATTATGACACCGAAATAGATACTAGAATAGACAAAGCATTATCTATTCATATAAAAGAGTATCATAAAGGAGCGAAAAAATGAGTAATTTTAGTAAAGATATAAAAGAAGAAGTCGAAGATATAAAAACTAAAGTTAAAAATATAGGCAAGGAAAAACAATCACTTGCCTATGAAATGTTACAAGAACAAAAAAAACAAAATAAAAGATTATATATTATTATAATAGTATTATGTATTATGTTAGCTGGTTTAGGAACATATACTATTTGGTTACTTAATGATATTGGAGTTGAAGAAGTAATAGAAGAAACAACAACATATACACAAGATATTGATGATGTTGGAGATATAAGCGAAAGCAATATTGTTAATGGTGGTGATATAAATGGCTAAAATTAGACAAACAGTTACCAAAACAAGAAAAGTTACTAAAAGAAAATATCGTAAATCACAAAGAAAAAAGAAAAAGTAGGTGTTTCTATGAAACTTGACTTTACTAAACAAGAAATAGAAAACATAAAATCTAAAATATATCTTACTGAATTACAAGAAAAAATATTAGACATGAAATTAAAAGGTAATTTAACTGAATATGGAATGGCTTTAGAATTAAAAGTAAGCGAAAGTACTATTACATATCAATGGAAGAAAGTTAAAAAGAAAATTTTAAAGGTAATTTAAAGGTATTTTAAAAGAAACTTAAAGATATTAAGTTCTTTTTTTATGTGATAATTTAATCAGAAAGGAGATAAAAGACATTTAGTAAAACATTTGTCAATTATCTTTTTTCTTTTTTTATTTTAAGGAGATGAAATTATGTATAATAACCCATTTGGGTACAACCCATATTATCAACCTATTAATAACCAACCAAATTTTACTGCACCAAATACAGCAAATAATCAAATTAGTGCAGTAAATAGTGCAGTAAATAATAGGCAAGCATTAAATGGTAAATTGGTCGATAGTGTTGATGTGGTTAAAGCAATCGACATTCCACTAGACGGAAGTGTAAGTTACTTTCCACTCGCTGACAACTCTGCAATTGTTACTAAACAATTAAAAAGCGACGGCACAAGTAAGACAATGGTATATAAACCAGTAGAGGAAGAAAAGCAAGATTTTAAATTTGTCACGGCAGATGATTTAAAAAAGTCGATTGAGTCAATTGATTTAAGTGAGATTGATGATTTAAAAGATGAGATTAAAGAACTCAAAGCCGAGATAAAGAAAATCAAAAAGGGTGATTAATTATGAACAATCCGTTTGAAATGTTAAAAATGATTAAGAACCCAAAACAATTTGCAATTAATCTTATCCAAAAAAATAACAACCCCATTTTTAAAAATCTAACTGAAATGGCGAGCAAAGGAGATACAGATGGTTTACAAAATTTTGCTAGAAATATTTTCAAGGAGCATGGTGCTGATTTTGATAAAGAGTTTTCCGATTTCATGAGTGCTTTTAAAAATTGATTATTATGGTGATATATATAATTTGCAATTCCATAACAATTAATTGAAAGGAGAAAAATAAAATGAGAGGAGAGACTATGTATTCTTTAAGTGATATCGCTGCTGCT
>CANRPF010000127.1 GCA_947632375.1 uncultured Bacilli bacterium | reverse complement strand
AATTTAAAAAAAAGTTTAAAATTTTAGTTAAATTTTAAGTTTAACGGGTATTATATTAATAACAAAAAAAGTTAAACTTATATTTTAGACTTAAGAAAAAGTTTAAAATTAATTTAAAAAAAAGTTTAAAATTTTAGTTAAATTTTAAGTTTAACGGGTATTATATTAATAACAAAAAAAGTTAAACGGTTCATTTAGATTTAATAAAAAAGGAGTTTAAAATGAAAAAAGATATTAGATTAGATAAATTATACGGTGCCATGGATGCTATAAAAGAAATGTTAGATATTAATTTAATCGGTAAAGCCGATTATAACTTTTATAAGACACTTATTAAACACTTAATCGATAAAATCGAACAAAGATAGAAAAAGCTCAAGAAAAAAGTTTAATTTTAGTTTAAAAAAGAAGTTTTAAATTTTATTTTACGGGTATTAATTAAATAGAAAAAAAAGGAGTTTAAAATGAAAAAAGTGGAAACCGTTAAAAAAGCGTTATACGACGAAATTTACAAACTATGGGAAAAGAGAGAAATTGACTTGTTTGAGTATGGAAAATTAATTGATGGTGTTTGTGATATTTTAAATTTAATAACTGAATTAAATAAAAATTTAAAAGTCGCCTAAGTTAAAACGGGGGGATAAAAGCCCCCACTATTTTAGATTTAATAACAGGAGGATAAAATGGATAATACTTATAAACTAACAGAACCGTTAAATGAAATTATAGAACAGTATAAAATAATGTTACTAACTGAAGAAGGTATTTTATAATACCTTTTTTTTATACCCTAAAATGAAATCGATTACATTAAAATACCGTCTAGGTTGCCAACTCGGATATAACTATAATTTAAATACCCTTTAAATCGTTATAATTTAATCATATTTAAAAGATATTATTATACTAGTATAAAATACCATGATAGGATTAAAAGCATCTTAAAGCTTAAATTATAATGTTATACGGGTATGTTATTATATCCTATTATTAATACCATGATATAATCTAACTTAAGCTTTAAATAGGGCTTTAAATACCTATTTTAAGTTGCCTATATATCAAGGGTATTATTATATCCTAATTAGTCAAACTATTAAAATAAAACGATTACATGGCGTTATACGGGCATGCAGGAATTTGCAATCAATTTTAAGTTGCTTAAAAGTGGAAAATCTTAAGTCTAAAATAACATTGCAATTATAGGCATGTTATACGGTATAATAATTGCTATATTATGCATCCGTTATAATTGCCAATAGTAGCAATAAATAATAGGGTATATAAGCAGGAAGTGTATATATTAGTAGTGTATATATAAGCAATTATTATAAGTATATATAAGCAGTATTATACACTATTATTTACGTATATATAAGCATAAGATAACATATGATATAAGCAGTATTATACACTATTAGTAGTGTATATATAAGCAATAGTATAATGTTATTATAAGCAATAAATTACGATATTATTAAGTGTTATATAACATTATATATAAGTGTATAACATTATATATCAGTAAGTAACATTATATATCAGTGTATAACATTATATATCATTATATATCAGTATAATACTATAATAGGATTGCAATATTTAACGATTATAACGCGCTAGAATCTGCATGAAATTGCAAATAGTGGCGCAATAAATGGGTTATATTTTAGGTTGTATTTATTGCTTGTAAGCGGTTTCATTTATATTATACGTTATATTTTAATGTTATTTTATGGTTTCGAATTGCTTTCGAACGAAACCGAAATGGGCGGAAAATGATATCAAACGAAAGCTAGAAAGTATGAAATCGGTTTCAACTTGTATCACATGCAGATACAACTAGCACGCAATTTAAGCAACATCGAACGCAATGTAGTGCGCACTACAATGGCGCATATCACGCAAGATGTAACCGGTTTCATTGGCAATGTCGTATAACACCGATTATACGACTTTAAAGCTTAAACTTATATCCGCAACTTAAATACCAACCTGACTGGTAGGTAAATGACCCCCTATTAAAAAATCGGCGACCTGGAAAACGTGCCTTCGACCGGATTTCTGAGCGAACCGAATTTTGAAAACTCGATTTTCAGAGCTGGCGGTATCGGCAAAAAACTTCAGTAGTTATCAGAAGACCTTTGCATTATGCCGGTACTACTGATACGCCCATCTGTAAGACAGAGTACCCATCTTTCAGAATGATACCCATCTGTACAGCAGATATTATATCAGAAGAATAGGCAGAACAGCAAGTGAATATCAGAAGAACAGGCAGGAGAGCAAGGGAAATTGGCAGGGGAAGCAGAAACCCCACTATTATATACAGGGAGCCACCAGAAACAGCACGTGGTAAATCGTGTCTTTACGTTAGTAATGGTTATAAATTTTTAACAGGAAGTGTTTGGCAGGAATCAGAATGGGTATCAGAATGGGTATCAGAAAGGGTAGGGAAAATGAGCATGAAATGAATCGTGTCTTTTCGTTAGAAATGGTTAATGACAGAATGACCTTGATTGCCTTTATTTGCCCCTGATTTAACCGTATTTGAATTTTTGTTGATTTTATGATTAATTTATCATGAAA
>CANRPF010000126.1 GCA_947632375.1 uncultured Bacilli bacterium | reverse complement strand
ATAATTGTTTTCTTAATTGCAGAATACATTTGAGATATATCGGTTTTGTTATTTAAAATTGTATCATCATAATCTTTAATTGTACCTCGTATTTTTTGTAACAATTCTTGATTAGTTATTCTTATAAGCCTTCTTTTTTTGGAATCGTAAGTGTAATAATCACCAATCCAATCTCGATATTTGCTCATATCCTTAAATGTATTATAATTATATGTACGATTGTTTTCTGCACATAATTCATTAAGAGTTTTAAAATCAGCATAATCATAAACAGAATTAGAGTCTATTATTTCTCCAGCCATTTTACCTGTTAAAACAACAAAGCCTTTTCCACAATTGTTGAAATTGTAATCAAAACCAAAGCAAGAATCCAGTTTTTCATAATATACTTGTTTTTTCCCGTCAACAAGGCATTCTTTTTTTTCAAATATATTGGCTAAACCAACATAGTCCATAACATTATACATATATTTTTCTCCTTTAACAGTGGATTTATTTTAGCAAAAAAATCGAAAACAGTCAATTTTACTGGGGCATTTTTCTATGATAGGGGTATAATCTTATTAATGAGTGATATTTGTATCATTCGCACTTGTGTAAGAGTTTTAGATATATACGGCACTTGCAACATTGACGAATTTGTTAGAATTTTTTCGGACTTAATATAAAAAAGATGCTATAATCTAATGGTGGAGGTTTCAAGAATTATGAAAATAGATTTTAATATTTCAGGTCTTAAATGCGATAATCCTAGTTGTGATTATGTGAATCCAGACATTCCATTTGAACAATATGAGCAATATGTTAATTGTCCTTGTCCAAAATGTGGACAATCATTACTTACACCCCAAGCTTATAAAATGTGTCTTGCTATGAAAAGTATGGGTAGTTTTATAACAAAGTTAACTGGTGGGGCAAAAGAAAATGATGCTGAGCTTAGAGCTCCTCTTGATATGGATAAAGATGGACACATTAGAATAAAAAAATAATATTATTAGATTCAATTTTAGAAAGATAAATGTATTAGATTACTAAATATATTTATCTTTTTTTATTATAAATTGGGATATTTTGAAAAATCTTTGATAAACATATGTATTTAAATTCAAAATTATCAAAACTTTAAAATATTCAGTTTTTCATTATGTTTATCTATTTGTATAATTTGTTCTTATTAATCATCTTGAGAAATTATTGGGTTTCTTTTTATAAATATTATTTTATTTTTTTCATTAATTCTAAAAATTTGATAACTTTTATTATCTATCTATATATAAATATCATTCCTTTTTAACTGTCGTTATATCATACTCTCATATTTTTTATAATTTTGATGTAAAATTAGACATTTTTTTTCAAAAAATAAAATATATAGTATAATTATATTAGTTAGTAGTTATTACAATCTATTATTAAGTATAAGAAGGGTTATTCGACTGCTTCTTTACACCCGCTAGATTGATAGACAACTCGGGCCTTTATAGTTTAAACTTTAATATGTTGTAATGTATGCTATATTTTATAGATTGAAATTAATATATATCAATGGAAAAACAATTACATATTGTCAAAAACAATATGCGATAATATTTAATAATATGAAGAAGGTGGTTACAAAAAATGAACAAAGTTATAATAGGTATAGTTTCAAAACACTATAATAAAGATTCTATAAGGCCTGATATGTACATAAAGGATGAAATCAAGCAAGCCGTATTCGATAATGGAGCAATAGCGATTGGAATCTTGTTACCAAAAGATGAAAAGTTAGATGTAGAAGATAATTGGGTTAACAATCTATCGCAAGAAGAATATGATTCATTAATTACACAAATTAATTTATGTGATGGAATTATATTTCAAGGAGGAGGAGCGTGTGATAACTACGAGATGATAATAGCAAAATATTGTTATGATCATGACATTCCAACTTTAGGTATTTGTTGTGGGCAAAATGTCATAGTTAGAGCATTGGGTGGTACGACATCTAAAATTTCGAATCCTGAAAAGCATAATCAAACAACAGCAAAATATGTACATAATATATATATTAATCCATCTTCAAAATTTTATGATATTGTTAAGCATAAAGAAATAAAAGTAAATTCAAGACATAAAAATACAGTTGATAGTTTTCCGTTATTAGAAAAAGTGGCAATTTGTGAGGATGGTTATGCCGATGTGGTCGAATCAAAAAGCAAAAAATTTTATATAGGAGTAAGGTTTCATCCAGAAAGTTTATATAAAATTGATGAAAATATGAATAATATATTTAAATATTTTATAGATGTTTGTAATAATTAAAGTTGTTGTACTTCTCCCTTTAGAGCATTATTAATGAATCTATTCAAATTTTTTCGAGCTTGGATATAGAGGACTTGTAAAAGGTCGTTTTTATGTTACGAGGGTTTGAATTTAATTTGGTGATTAATAATAAAATTGTATTATTGTTATTAAGTCTTTGCATTTTAGAAAATGTTATTTATTCTTATGATAAGTAAATTATTAGTAATTAGAAAGAAGTATAAGAAAAGATGGATCAAGTTTAATCCATCTTATTTAATATATTCTTTTGAAACTACAATAACAGG
>CANRPF010000125.1 GCA_947632375.1 uncultured Bacilli bacterium | reverse complement strand
CGGCACACAAGCACATACAGCACTCACAAGCCCACGCTTGAACAAGTGCATTCGGTGCTTAGTGCCTATAGATGGTAGTAATAAGTACCGAGTAATAATAAAGCCCCCTCAATGGTAAATGCTCTAATATCGCTTTAAATAGGCCTAGGATGAAAGAAAGTACTAGCATGATACATAACACTACCCACTATAATAAAATTGATTGTAGTGTAAATTTGCACGTTCCAATTATTACAGTAATAGGTATCTCAGGAAAGGATTTATTGTAATCGATTTCAATAATACATAAAAAAATACCCCTGCATCAAGGGGGTACATTAAAGTAAAAATAATCATTACTAATATTAATTATAGAATTCCTTTAAATCCTCATTTACGTGATTTATCCATTCTAATTTTTCAGTGTCCGGTATTGGGTAGATTCTATCTAAGCTAGTGTTATAATATAGCAATTCATCACCGCTTAATAGAAACTCTTTTGCTCTGTAATTTTCGCTTTCTGAGGTGAAAGGTTCGCATATTTCTACTTTTGGACCATTAACTTTCACAAATAGATCGAAAGGTACCGCATGATTTTCTGTATAATGGAATATTTCGTTCTCAATAAGCACATGATGATCTATATCTTCGTACCATCTACGTTCAAATGTTGCGTCTGGGTAGCTTTCTTGGTATCTATCTTGCCAGAATTGTGCCCATGTGATACTTAAGTTGCTTATAAAAAAGTTCCATGCTCTGTCAAACTCTGTATATAAATATTTATCTATTGTTTTATCACTTTCAGCCACTAGAATTTGATATAAATTATGCTTTGAATCATATAAAATTGCTGTATATTCGTTATTGCATAGTAAAGTATAATTGTATTTTGTTAGTATATCTATATAATTTTTTAATTCAGCTTTAGCTATATCATATAAATTTAACATTTTATTTATTCCTTTCTTATATTAATTTTATCGTTGAATTGTGAGTAGTTATAGTAATCCGTTCGAGTAAGCTAATTGATTGATATAATTATCTAAGAATTCTTTATCACATTGATATACTTTATTTAATGATTCATCGAAACACAATATAGCATCATAATACCTATCATATAATTCATATATAAAACTAACTAATTCACTTTCGCTTTTTTCTGGACTATACGCTTTTATTGTTCCTAATTTGTCTATAAGTAATATAACTCTATGAAAGTTATTTATATCATTATTTAAGTAATTTATAGCTAAATTTATAGCATTTTCCATATTATTTAACATTATTTTACTCGCTTTTATTGTTGAATTATAGAGAGGCTATATAAAAGCCCCTCTGAATTTGTTATTTTAACTGTTCTCTTATATCATTTAATACGTCTTTATATGTCAATTTTATATTACTGTACTCTTCCCTTTTACAAGCATTTATATAAGCATTACATTCTTCTATAGCAGTTTCTTTATCAATTTTATATATTGTATGGGTATTTGCATCCCTTTTATATAAATAATCATTTTCATTTACCATAAAGCATAAATCTATAAGACTTATATTATTTAGCTCCGGTTGACAAATTTGCTTTATTTTATTGTTTTCAATTGCATAGTATCTAGTTTCACTCATTATTCTACTCACTTTCATTGAATTGTTAAATTGTGAGGGACCACTCGAGCCCCTCTAATTAATATTATTTATTACTTTCCATGCTTTCAACGTTACTTTTAACTGTATCGAACATTTCACGCAATTCACCTTCGTAATCATCATCTATATAATATCCATCTAAATAATCATATAAATCATACCATACTTCTTTATGATCAACTGTATAAATACCGCCATCATATGGATCATATTTATATAACTCAATACTATTATCTTGCGCCATGTCGAATAAACTACGTAATTCTTCTTCGCCATATTCAGGCTGAGATGCGTAACTTACTTCACCATAATCTAAACCGAACCATATATCTATATATAATTTGTCGTTTTTGATATAATCATTGAGTAAATTTATTGTTTCATAGTCGTAATTATTATATAATTTTTTCATTTTATTATTCTCCTTTATTGTGTATCGAATTAATTTATTGTTTTTGATTTATCGTCTTGAATTGATTTAATTTGTTGAAAGTACTTTATCATCACCATTACTATTAAAAGCCGTTAAAATCGATTTTAAAGCCGTTAAAAGTTATTTAACCGTAATTATTAAAGCCGTTTAATTCAATAGTTAGAATAGAAATAAATAGAAATAACAACTAATTAAGATCTAATTATTACTAGTGATACTACTTAAGTAATATCAGTTGTTTTATCAACTATTCACCTATAAAGCGGTCAACCTATCGATTAGTTAGTGGTATTTATTAATATTTCTAGCATAGCAACCGACCTATTAATAAGTGGTATTTTAACCGTTCGATTATTTAATATTTAATTTTTAATGATCTGTTATTAATTAGTATTAATAACTTGGTAGTTTTCAGTAGTTATTCAATAGTACTTAATTTATTAATTTAAGATTATTTATTGACTTGTTTTATCTCAATTGTTGATTCTATTATAACACCTCAAAAAGCAGAGTCAACCCTTGTAATCGATTACATTTAAAATTTTTTAAAACTTTTTTAGTTTCATTTTGAACAATTATAACTTGCTCATCTGGTGCT
>CANRPF010000124.1 GCA_947632375.1 uncultured Bacilli bacterium | reverse complement strand
TAGGATTATCTGCTTCTACTGGAGTATTATTAGCTGTTGTTGCTGCAATAGCTGCGATAACCATTGGGATTAGTTTTGCTGCTGAACAAGCTCGTCAAGCATATGAAGACACGAGAGATAAAGCAGAAGAAGCTTCTAATACCTATAATGAAAAACAAAATCAGATAGAAAATTTTAATAAATTATATGAAACATATCAGCAAACAGGAGAAGCGACAGAAGAATTTAGACAATCTGCTCAAGAGTTAGCAGATTCTTTAGGTAATCAGGCTGTACAAGCAGATGTAGCAGCAGGAAATTATGAACATTTAGCCGTTTCTATTGGTCAAGCAGACGCAGAAGCTAGAAAGTTAGCAGAACGAGATATCGAAAGTTTTTTAAATGGTTCTAATGCAGATTCGTTAAAAGGTAGTGCCTTAGGAATTACAAATGGATCTATTTATAAAGATTTGAGTGACGCTATTGGTTTAGAGGCTATAAGTACTACTATAGATGGACAATTAATATATCAATCTGCTAATCAAGAACTACAATCAGAAATTGCTAAAGCACAACAAAATAATTCTCCAGCCGAGGCTATTGGTGCAGTTAAAAAAACAATTGCAGATTATAATGATGCATTAGATGATTTAGATGAACAATTTAAACAAGCTAAAGCAGAAGGTAGAGATACTTCAAGTATAGAAAGTGCTAAAGCTGATTATTTAGCTAAAATAGACAAGTTAAATGAAGCATTAAATATTGAAGATATTGCAGATTATATGAATAATCTTAGTCAGTTGGCAGAGTATAAGGCTCAAGATTTAGCTAATAGTTTAGTTAATAATACTGACTATCAATCAATTATTGATACATATTTTAGTGATGAAGCAATTAACAATTATCTAACTTCTCTTGGAGACTGGTCTGAACAGTTATCTTGGATGATTCAAAATACTAATGATGAAGCTGCGAAATTAACTTTACAATTAGAGGCTTCTAAAGTTAGTTTTGGTCAAGGTTTATATCAAAAACTAGATGATGCTGATTTTGTTAATACAGATGAAACTTTATCTAATACTGTTGATGATTTTGTAAATTCAATTAATCCTGATATTATACAGCAATTAAATGATGCTGGAATTTCTGCTAGTGAAGAGACAATTAAGGCTGTTCAAGATTCTATTGTTCAATCAGCAATAGCTTCTATTCAAAACTCTAGTTTAACCACAGAGCAACAGCAACAATTGATGAGTGGAATTGATTGGTCTAAACCTCTTGGAGAGATTTTTGGTACTATTCAGCAGTCTATTGATACTGGTCAAGTATCTATTTATGATGATTTAGCTGACCCTGAAGGACGACGAGGACAGCTAGCAGATAAATTTGACGTAAGTGAAGATGTAATTGATACTTTTACTGATATACAAAAGGCTGAATACGGTTTGACAGAACGTGAACAGAAATTAACTAATGCTATTGAAGATCGTCGTAAAGAACTTGATAATGCTAAGAATGCTGTAAAAGATCAAAACAATTTAACAGAAGATGAGTCTAAAGCTATTGAAGATGCTCAAAAAGCTTACAAAGATGCTCAAAAACAATTAAATGAATACGAAGACAGTGTTGATGATGTCAATGAAATGATGATACAGTCTCAAAAAGGTTTAGATGAGTTAATAGATGTTTTTGATGATTATGGTGATATTTTAAAAAGTGGAGATAAAGATTCTATTGAGTATGCAGAAGCAGTAGATGCTGCACGAGGTGCTGTTGCCGATTTAGTTAATGTGTCTAAAGATGATATTTCTGTAGAATTTGTTGAAAATAATCTTGAAGATATGGAAGCTGCTATCAATGGAGATGAAGAAGCTTTACAAAGACTTAGGATAGCAGCAGCTCAAGATATAGTTGTACAGGCAAATTTACAGGGTAATTTAGATGCTACAGAGGTAGAATACTTACAAAGTAAATTAGCTGAATTAGGTATGATGAACGTTGAGCCGCATGCGCAAATAGATGATCAGGGCTTTATTGACACTTTAAATAACATGATGAAAAGTGGGAAGTTAACAGCTGACCAAGTAAATAGCATGTTAAACGCAGTGGGATATGATCCTGTTATTGGAGAAGAAGAAAAAACTATAGATGCTTTTACTCTTGATGGTAATGAAATGCCTATTAATATTCTTGGATTTGATATTGGATCAATTAGAATTCCTCCAATGACTGTAAAATCAATTGTTAAAATGCCTAAAATTGAGAGTATTGAATCTACTGGTGTTGGAAGTTATTCTCCAGTTTCTTCTGCTGGTAAACGAAAATCCGGTGGAGGCGGCTCCGGTGGTGGCGGAGGCGGCGGCAAAGGCGGCGGCGGCAAAGGTGGCGGCGGCAAAGGCGGCTCTGGTGGCGGAAGTGGTGGTTCCGGTAAAACCTATGAAGCTAAAATAAAAGACCGTATTGAAGATGAAATTGATCGTTATGAACGTGTTGATACTTTATTAGAAGGCGTTGAAAACGATTTTGATAAAGTAAATGATGAATATGATCGTTTAACTGGTCAAGATCGTCTTAAAAATATGGGCAAAGCTATTGACTTATTACAGCAAGAACTTAAACTACATAAAGAAAAATTAGAAATTCAAAAACAAGAAGCTGAAGAATTAAAGAATGAATTAGCTGCTCAATATGGAATT
>CANRPF010000123.1 GCA_947632375.1 uncultured Bacilli bacterium | reverse complement strand
CTTGTTACAAGCATTGTTGCCGCAAAAAAAAATGAAGCCGACCTTGCCCTCGGCAATGTAGTAGGCTCCAATATTTTCAATATACTCCTTGTACTGGGTATTTCCTCATCGGTACACAGAATAACCGTCGGCTTTGACTCAGTAATTGACGTAAGCCTTTTAATCATAGTCAACCTTATAGTACTTGCCATAATACTTAAAAAGAGTACCGTTGGCAAGGGCATAGGCGCCTTTATGATAGCTATGTATGTTGTATATACGGCATATATAATAGCAAGAAATTACGGCTTGATATTCTAATATTAAGATTTAATTTTGTATTTGAACAGAACATTTATACTTCATTATAAAAATATCCAGTCGGATAGTATATATGATGCGTCAATGTATTAAAAAGCTTTAAGACTGAAAACAATGTTAAATAACAAAATAGTCTGTAAATAAAAATACTTTATATAATACAAAAAGGGGTTATCAATGAGATAACCCCTTAAAACTGAAAATATCAAGCTCTTAACAGCTTACTGTACCATTTCTAAACAGCGAATTACAAAGCATACTTTTATAAAAAATATTAATTAATTATTAATTATTTTTGTTTTCTCATCTAATGTTTCTTTATAATAACCTCAAAAATATTACATATATGTAAAATATATTCGATTTGCGTTTTGTTTATTTTTCATTTAAACCGCATTACATCTTAATTACAAATATTACTAACTATTTTATAATAATATTTTTAGTAATTATTGTTAAATTATTTTTTGCCAATTATTTTTTAAAAAGAGGTATGCGCCAAAGTACATACCCCTTTAAAATAATCAACCTGTATAATTATTTTCTATGTTTCTTTATTTACATACCTTTATACTTCATACAATTAGAATACTTTGAAAAATTATTTGCAAAATCCTCCATAGGATCTATGTCTTTTGTATTTACAAGGTTTTTAATGCTTAAAACTATAGATTTTAAAATTAAACGAGATGTTTTTCTCATATTATTACCTCTTTTTAATTCCTCTTTTATTTTTATATTAACTTAAATATTTTGTAACCAAAATTCCACATACAATATTTATAATTATATTAATAACAATATTAAATATAGTACTTCTTCCATTTTTTGTGTTTTCATGAATTATATTTTCCATATTTGCTCTATCGCCTTTTGTAATATCAAAAACAAAAGGTGTTTTATATTCCTCTAATTTTGAAAAAACACTTCTTGCTAGATGTCCAAATATTATATATACTAAGAAAAAGAGTATAATTATAATTGCAGAAAATTTAAAATAGATAAGATTATCATTTTGTCCAATCAAAAACTTATATAATTTATCTATGTATAAAATTCCTACAAGACAAATCATACAAACTGGAACATAATTTATAAAATATGCAACCCACTTTCTATATTTTCTCAATACAAGGACAAAATTATTTTGTTTCATGTTGCGATAATCCAAACCTTTTACCCATTTATCAACTATGTTGATTAATTCATCACCTAAAGTTTGATTTACAAAATCAACGCGTGCCACTATATTAGCTGCATTTATCTCAAAATCATCCACATCTTCAATTTTGCCTGTAAATATTAAATTTAACAATTCATTAGGGCTTATATTAGATGTTAATTTTACAGAAAGTGTATATCTTTGAGGAATTTCTTGGTTTGGCAAATCAATATAGCATTTAAATAAAATATTTATATGCTTAATGTATTCTATTTCATTCCATTTATATTGTTCAAACTCTTTCCATACACCGAAATGTAAATTTTTACCACCTGATAAACCAACATCCACTGTAACAACATTATTATTTCTACTTTCAGGCAAACTATAATTTGATAACTTATCATATATAAGGTCCTTCAGTCCTAAAATATCCTCTGTTTTTATTACAACAGATCTATTATATACCTTCATTAAACTATCCCTTTGATCAAAAAGGTCATACAATACACTTATTTTGTCTGCCAAATACCTTTCCTCTGTTGGTTTTACTATTATATTATTTCCTTTATTAGTATTGTTATTATTTTTATTATTTTTATTATTTTTATTATTATATGACATAATCTCACCTATTATATTAAATAAAAATCCAAAAATTAAAACTATTTGTTACATTTAATGACATTATATATCATTATTAAGAAAAAATCAACTAGAATTTTTATATAACTAAAGCATATAAAAATTAATAATAATCCATAGTAATCTAAATCTACAAAGAAATAAAGAGACAACCACACCTCATTATTGAAGTGATTTCCCTGTTATTAGATTTTGACTTAACTTTTAGGGATCAGTATAAATCTACATACCCTGTATCAGTTAATTGTATATTCCTGCTCTGTCATTTACAACAAGTACTCTAAGTAATGTTTCGCTTATTTCAAGCCCCTTTTCAGTGCCCTTGAGTATACCCTTGTCGTAAAGCTTCTGTACCGTAGCCTTGCCCCACTCCGGAACCTCGCTTATTTTGTTATACACCTTATCCCTGTACTTGTATACCATATCGTTTGCCTCTTTTTTTGCTATTTCTCTTACCTGTGTTTCTGTCATTTCATCTACCTCCCATGTTCTTTTAAATGTATTTACTGTGCCGTAAAGCTGCTTTAATCTTGTAGGTGTGCTTCCCCAGTCGGGCAACTGAAAGTGCGGCATATCCACAGGGCTTGTCCAGTCGCCTCCCCATTCAAGGC
>CANRPF010000122.1 GCA_947632375.1 uncultured Bacilli bacterium | reverse complement strand
TAGAATATGTAATAACAGAAAGTGAAGTAGAAGAAAACGACTTAGAATACTATGAAGAACCAGAAATAGTAAACTTAGAAGACCAAACAGATGAAGCAACAAACTATGTAGTAAGAGTAAAGAATGCATATAAACTATTTGATACAGACTTAAATACAGAAATCACAAAAGAAGGAACAGAAGAAATAACAACATCAAGAGACATAGTAAATTATACAATTCACTTCACAGCAGAAATAGCAGACTACATAGGAGAAGGAAAAGTAATAATAGTAGATACATTGCCATATGAAATAGACGAAGAAAAGCCATATGATTTAGCTGGAGGAACATATGATAGACTAGAAAAGACAATAACATGGGAAGAAGACTTACAACATATTAATGTAGGAAAGGACGAGACAAGCTTAGTAGATATAACAAAAGAAATATCATTAGTATACAAAGACTTAGATGCAACAGAAGAAAATATGATAAATGAAGCAAAAGGAAGAATAGAGTTATATGAAACAGAGCAAAAAGACGAAAAAGAAACAACCTTTGAAACAGACATTAATATAGAAGGAAAAGTAATAGTAAGATATGTAGATAAAGATTCAGGAAAAGACATAACATACAAAGAATTAGATGAAAATGGACAAGAACAAGAAAAGACATATAATTATGAAATAGTAGAAAAAGTTGGAACAGAATATGAAACAGAGCAAAAAGAGATAGAAAACTACATATTTGTAGAACATACAAACAATACAGAAGGAGTAATAACAGAAGGAGAACAAGAAGTAGTGTACTATTACACAAGAATCCCAGCAAAAGTAATTGTAAAATATCAAGATGAAGAAGGAAATTCTATAGATGAAGATGTAGTAATAGAAGGACAAATATGGGATCCATACACAACAGAAGAAAAAGAATTTGAAGACTACATATTAGTAGAAGTACAAGGCGATAAAGAAGGAACAATGGATGAAGAAGAGCAAGAAGTAGTATATGTATATAGAAGAATACCAGCAAAAGTAATAGTAAGGTACTTAGAAAAAGAAACAGGAAAAGAATTGTTAGAAGAGAAGACAATAGAAGGTTTAGCAGGAGACATATATGAAACAGAAAGAGAAATGATAAAGAATTACAGAGCAGCAGAGCCAGAACCAGAAAACAGTGTAGGAAAGATGAAAGTAGAAAAAGACTTAAGTAAAAAGCCAACTGACCCAGGATATATAGTAAATGACACAATAATAGTAACGTACTATTACGAAAAAATACCAAGTGGAACAATAAAAGTAAAATACTTAGATGTAGATACAGGAGAAGAAATAACATACACAGAAGAACATGAAGATGGAACAATAGAAGAAAAGACATATGGATATGATATAAATGGTTATGTAGGGGATAAATATGAGACAGAAGAAAAGGAAATACCATATTACAATTTATTGAAAGTTCCAGATAATGCAGAAGGAGAACTAACAGAAAATGGAGATACAGTAATATACTATTATCAAAAGAAATCATTCAACTTCAGTGTAGAAAAAGTATTCAAGAGTATTGTACTAAATGGTGAAGTAAAGGATATGGCAAACAATAAATCAATGAAAGTAGAGATAGTAGCAGCAACAATACCATATGCAAAACTACAAGTAAAATATGCAATAAAAGTAAGAAATACAGGAGAGCTAGATGGAAAAGCAAAAGTAGTAGAGATGTTACCACAAGGATATAAGCTAGTAAATGTAGCAGATTACTGGGCACAAACATCAGACGGAAACTTAGAAACAGAGGTAGAGTTAAAAGCAGGAGAAACAAAGGATTTAGAAGTAGAATTAGAATGGATAAATTCAGAAGATAACTTTGGAATATTTGACAACACAGTAAAAGTAGTAGATACAGAAAATGAAGCAAACTTCGCAGAAACAACAGAAGAGGACAATACATCAACAGCAGAATTAATAATAAGTATAAAAACAGGTATTGAAGAAAATGTTACATTAATAATAACAGCAACAGCATTAGCAATAGGATTATTTGTACTACTATACTTATACGAAAGATACAATAAAGAAAGAGGAATACCAATGAAAAAGATAAGACTACGTAAATAAGATTTTAAGAACTATGGCTTAAAAAATGAAAATGATATGAACCCAAAATGTTAGAAAAAACATGGAGGGTTTTTATCATGTCTAAATATAAATTTGTATTAAAAGAACAAGTAGTAGAATAATACTTAAACAACGAAAGTGAATATAAAGTGAGTGAAAAGTATTTTAATATATGTAAAAGCAATGTTAAAAATGGATAAGAAAATATATTATAAAAAGTATATTTTTTTGCAAAATGTTATTTCCGTAGGGTTATTTTTATTTTCGCAAATTTTTAGAGCAAAAAATATTACAAAATTAAAGCAAAAAAGACAAGTACATGTAAAAAACAAACAAAAATGAGCATCCGTAAACGAATAGCAAAAATGGTCGAAAAATAGCAAAAACCGCCATTTACAAGTAATATATAATTATGCAAGAATATATATATTATATTATCTTTTATGGGGGTAAAGTAAATGTTAAGAAAACAAAAAGAGAACAAAGTAAAATTAGAGGAGAAAAACAAAGCAAAGGAAAAAATAAGCTTAAGGCAAAGATTGCAAAACTATAAAGCAAAAGTAGAGCTAAAGCAACAAAGCAATAAGTCGAAAATAAATACAAAACTCCAAAACAACGAAAAAATGTTCGCGGGGGGGGGTACGGATTAGTACCACAAAAA
>CANRPF010000121.1 GCA_947632375.1 uncultured Bacilli bacterium | reverse complement strand
AAAAATCCGCTTTTGGATGTAAATATCGCTGTGTTGCTGCCCGCAAACCCTTGAAAATAGGGACTTTCTCAAAAAATGCTGTAAGAACACTCGCACCAAAGCCCCTGAGGCCTAGAGCTTCGGGGGCTTTTCTTTTTTTCCACTTGTCAAAGTGCTGGCTTGCTGTTATTATGTTTTCAACTAATCTAGCGTGCTTACAGGATGAAAAATGACTGGAGGCTCGCTATGATGAGGAGAAGACAAAACATTACAAGGAGAAGAAGACAAGCTGTGATTGTTGAAAACATAACGCTACAGCAAGCGTATAACCAATTTATGGAAGATAAAAAAGCGGAGAATCTCTCTTCAGCTACTCTCGCAACTTATAAGATACATATTGAAAATTTTATTGATTTTACTGATATGGCAAATTTTACCACAGCACTTGTCGGCAAGGATATTTACGACTACTGGATTGAAGATCTACAAAATGACCAAAACAAGAAAGATATTACTGTCGCCTCGTATTGTCGCTCTGTTCGTGCTTTTCTTTACTGGATGATAGATAACCATTACATTGAGGATGACGACTACAAGGTCCCTCGCTATCAAAAGACAATCAAGGTCTGCTATACAGATGATGAATTGCGCGTTCTGCTCAAAAAGCCCGCTCATTGCTCTGAAGTTGAATATCAAAGTTGGGTGTTTATCAATTTAATTTGTTCAACTGGCTTGAGGCTCTCTTCTGCTCTCGCTCTCAAGGTTAGTGATTTTGATTTTACGCAACATATTGTGTATATACAAAAGACGAAAAACAATAGGGCTCAAGTGCTGTATCTTTCTGATGAATTATTGACAATTATTAAAAAATATATTGCTCTGTTTGAGTTAAAAGATGATTATTTTTTGTTTTGTTCTGCTTCTGGTAATGTATTGAACAAAAGAACTATACAACAATATGTTATGTCCTATAACAAAAAACGCGGGGTAGATAAGACATCAATACATCTATTTAGGCATACATTCGCAAAAAATTATTATAACAAGACAAAAGACATTTATTCGCTATCTCATATTTTGGATCACTCGTCTATTGCTACAACAGAAAAATATTTGACTGATTTGGGCGTGTCGCTTGCTGATGCTACAGCATACAATCCACAACTGCTATATGCTGAAAATAACAAAAGAAAAAGAAGAAAAAGAGTTATAGAATAAAAATTACTCACTTTTTGAAAAGTGCTTACAAAAAATATAGATAATTATCAGAAAATAAAAATAGATAACTATCTGAAAATCTGATTTTTTTTCGTTCTGCTTGATTTTAAATTTGCTCAACGTATTACCCCCTTTTGAAAGAAAATAAAAACAATTCTACGGAATTTTTCTGCTATACCACAAAAACAAGCTTGCGGGCTTTTTCTCCAGCCGATAGATGAACATTTACCTTGTTTTACTCTATCTCAAAAAAACAAATAATTGATTGCTAATAAATAGCAACCAATGAAAACAAATTCTCAAAATTAACTTGCTCACGCTCGTTATTTTTTCGATTTGTTTTTCGTTTTTTTTTCGATAGAGAACTCACTCTGTCGAACATAAATGTTCGACCGTTCGCCCTGCGGGGCTTGTTTTTCAAATTTAATTGATTTATAATAAATTTAGTCCACTTAATAAGGGGGCGAAGATTTTCAAGTGATCTTATATGAAGTATAGTGTTTTTAAAAACAAGCTCACCGTCTCGGGCTTGTTTTTTTTATGCCCTTTTTTAAGTGTTAGAAAAAATATGTAATGTTATATAACTATCTTTTCCCTAGGGAAGTCCCTGGGGACGTCTTTAACTTAACTTAACTTAACTTAACTATGCTTAAGGTCTACAGTATTTTTACTGTTAAGCTTTAGATGTCTGGAAAAGGATAACTCTATCGAAAAAAATCAAAACAACATATGCGTTTTTGTGATTAAAAAATATGTTATGTTCTATAATTAAATTTTTTTGGATCTCTTAAGCCTATAGCTTAAGGTTAAAAGTACTATAGATTAGAATACTATAGTCTATAGCTTAAGTATTATTTCTGTCGAAAAAAATCGCAACTATGTTTTTGTGCTAAAAATTCTGTAATTTTAAATTTTTTAATTTTTTGACTGGTGGGGTCTATCGACCCCGTCGATAGAAAAATAAATAAAGCATATACACGGCTGGAGCTTAATTAACATTGCTATTGTTTAATATCAGTATTTTATGACCATTAACAGTTGATATATTAAGGCGAATCGTCCTTCAGAATTTTGCTTTTATTAAAAATTGCTTGATGTTATATAAAAATATGTAATGTGATATAACTATCTGCTGGAGTTAGTTGTAAATATACAGTTGTGGTTGATAATAGGTAATGTGATATAACTATATAGAGGTCATAGGTAATTAGATATAACTAACTAGCGGTAAATAGGAAGATGCTATTCGGGGGGTAGGCTCTTCAAGGATTGAAGAGGCACCCCCGTTGCTTTTCTATACCGCTTTTTTGGAAGTTGCTTAGATTTTGACCACTATATATTGTGGTTGTTAAGTGATATAAAACCACTATATGTTGTGGTTATTTTTCTAAATTTCGTTCTGCTTGTTTTTAATTTGCTTCAAGGTATTACCCCCTTATGGCTAAAAATAAAAACAATTCTGGCGTAATTTTGTGCTTGTGTTTTTTGTGGCTTGTGGTATAATCTTGTGTGGTTAAGATAGTTATTCGCCGCTAGATTTTTTCGGGCTATAACGGCGTATGGCTACTTGATACTACATTTTGTGTCGCCTGTGTGTTCGCTAGATTTTGAGAGACAATAACGCAAGCTTCAGGTTCTAGTGTCCACTCCGGACGTGCGGGTTCAACTCCCGCCTCGCGCACCATAACGGG
>CANRPF010000120.1 GCA_947632375.1 uncultured Bacilli bacterium | reverse complement strand
ACTCGCTCTAGTTGGTCTTTGTCTAATGTTATTGGTTTTAAATTTACTTCTTGAAATTCAGCTTTTCCGTCAATCGCTGCAATACCGCTTTCATCTCCTAAGTTTATAAAGTCATTTACAAAAGCTTCTTTGCTTGCCTTTATGTCTTTTTCTTTTAACATTGAATTTGTGTATTTCAATATTCCTCTTAAATTGTTAGATGTTTTTATTGCGTTTTTTATACCTTCACTTGCAGTATGAGCTGTATCTATGTCTGTTTTTAACACTTTATTGCTTGTTCCAAAAATGTCATGCTGGTTATAAAATAATCTCAAATGTATTAGTTCTAAATATGGCAAGATATATGTTTGTCCATTGACAAATTGAAATTTTAAATATATGTTTGATGAAGCATCTTGCAACAACTCATAGCTTATTGCCATTATTGGATAGAATCCTGTTATAAATCCCGTTTTGTCTCTTGATGTAAATACAAAAACATTGCAATCTGTATATAATATAGATATCATTTTATATAAAAAATCAAACTTTGTCATTAATGGATTAGGTTGATTTTCTAACAAAAAGTTAATGTCTCCTCTAATATTGTTGCTAACAGTTCCTTTTATATGTTTTGGAACAAGTTTAGCACAATGAGTTGCAATTCTATCAATACATTGTCTAGCAACTTTGCTATCGTATATGTTGTTGCTCGATGTTGTAAATTGAGCATTATAGCCGTTAAGCATTTGTAGTTGCGTCTGCGTTACTTTTTGTGTTTGTGTTTTTTTTCCAAAAACAATGTTAAACAAACTACGTTTTTCTTTTTTCATCTTACTCCTCCTGTAATGCTAAATAATCATTCATTTTTTCAAATAAAACACAATAAGCGTCAATTAAGCTTACTGCTCCATCAATTCTTTCTTTTGATTTTTTGCCTTTAACTGGTCGAATATTATCGTTTTTGTCTGTTTCTTCAACTGTGTTCAATAAACACCATTTGAGTATAGGGTTATTGTTATAATTAACCTTTTTTTCTTTTAAGTCTGCCTCTAGTTCTTTCATTGGATTTGACATTGTTCTTGGTCCTTGAATTACTTTTATCATATCAAAGCCTTCTTCTTTCATTTCGTCAATCCAATATTGACTTCCGCCATGGGTCATATCCTATATACATTGCTGATATATCATGTTCTGTGTGCATTTTTGTGAACCACCTTGTAACATCACTGTAATTGACTTTAGCACCTTTGCAAGCTGTTAATAATCCTCTTTCTTTCCAAACATCGTAAGGTACATGATCTTCTTTTATTTTTTTCTCTATAACGTCTTCTGGTATAAAATAGTGCTGTAATACATATTTCTTTTTGTTTTTTATTACTAATATAGTTGCACATGTTAAATCTGTTGTACTTGATAAATCTGCTCCACCAATGCCGTAACTACCTCTTAAATCTTCAATGTCGAATGTTTCTTCATTATTTACAACATCAAAATCAAGCCATTTTTCTTCTGTTGTACTTTTAACATTGAAATCTTTACAAAGAACACCTCTTTTACTTGAAGTATCATCCTTTGCTCTTTGTACTTGTTCTGATAAGTATTTATATTTTTTTATTGTTCCTAATCCTGGATTTGCTTTTGTCCAACATTTAATATCAGTCCACTCATCAACATTGTCTAATTCATACAGTATTGGCAAAAATGCATTATTTTTTATTATTCCGTCTAGTACGTTGTTGGCATAAGCGTAAATATCGTCATAGATACATTCTCTTACTGTTCCAGCAGTTGTTATCATTACAACTAATGGTTGGTCTCTTGAAGATGTAGACTGTTTCATAACTTCATATAAATTCCTATCTTTGATGGCATGGAGCTCGTCTATTATTACCAAATGTGTATTTAATCCGTCTAATGTATTAGAATCGCTTGACAAAGGTTCAAAACTGCTAAATGTTGCTGGCATATACATATCAGTTCTGCGTTTATTAACTAATGCTCTTATTTCTGGACTTTGAGCTCGCATGGCACAAGCTGATTTAAAAGCTTTGCTAGCTTGGTCTTTTTTAGTTGCCACAGAATAACACTCTGCTGAACCTTCTCCGTCAGCTATCATCATATACAAAGCTAGTGCTGACAACATCGTTGTTTTTCCATTTTTTCTTCCAACTAAAAACATTGTTTCGTTAAATCTTCTTTTGTTTGTATCTCTATTTAAAAATCCAAACAAAGATTGTATATATGCTTTTTGAAATAACTCTAATCTGATAGGTTTTCCTATTTCTCCTTCAGCTTGTTTACAAAATGTTTCTATAAATTCAATTGGTCTTTCTCCAACTTCTTCATCAAAATAAAAAGGAAGTGAATTATCTTCACTTTCCTCTACTAATCTTTTATATATTTTTTTAATCTTCTTCCCTGTAACAATTTCTCCAGATGTGATTTTATTATAATATTCTTTCAAATAGTTCATTTCCTACCACCTGCAATAAACTTCAATAAGTCTTCTCCTTCAGTTTTTCTTGAACCTTCTGGTAATAAATCAACTATTTGCTTTATAGTACTATTGTAATTTTTTATAGTAGTATTATAACTTCTTAATGCGGGGTTTTCTCTTTCTATATCGTAAGAGCCTTGACACATTTTAGTAACAACACCGTTTTCTTTAACCTTAGCTTGTAATTTGTTTAAGGTTTCATTCATAAATTCTGCTTTATCTAGTAAAGATAATGCTAACTTACTTTTATTATCATTTGCTTTTTCAAATACTTGTTTTAATTCTTTTAAGTCTGGCACATTCTTTTTTTGTGATTTCTTGCTTGTTGGTTTCTTTTTTGGCATTACCTTCACTTCCTTTCATTTCTAAAAGTAGGGGGTTATATATTTTCAATTCGAGTTATACTAATG
>CANRPF010000119.1 GCA_947632375.1 uncultured Bacilli bacterium | reverse complement strand
ACTTGTTTTTATAGAACCATCATCATTTACTTTTACATTTTTTAGTTCTCCTTTATCATTAATTCCTTGTAACATATTAATACCTCCTAAAATTATATTTTAGTAGTAGTATTAAGAAGCTAGAAACACCTCCCTTCCTATTTAGATTTTGTCAATTTATTTCTATATTTTTGTAGTAATGTCTTTTTAGCATATTCCTTTGCCTTAGTTGCAATATCATTTAGCTTGTCCTTGCTATATATTCCTTGCCTTTCATATTTTGAGTAATAACTATAAGCTAGGCTTTCATACTCTTTTTTCATACTGTCATCTAAATTTAATGTATATCCACTTTGACTTAATGTGTCTCTGCTAGGATAAAATTTTGTAAACTGAATTTTTTGCTCATTCTCTGAATAAATTAAATCTTTTCCTAATGCTTGTCTTGCAGTATCAGTTTTTTGTTCTTGTAAAGGCTTAATAGCTTCTGATTTTTCTTCGCCAGACATAGTTAAATCTGCCTTTATTGATTTAATCTGCTTATTAATTGAAGACATATTACTAATAGCTTCTGTTATTCTTTCCAACTCTTCTGTCTCTTCATCTGTAATTGTTCCTCCGTTTTTCTTTTTGGTTAGTTCTGTTTTTCTGTTGTATATTTCGTCAACACTTGCAGAATTTTCATTTACATTAACAACAAATCTTTTTCCTATTGCATTATCCTCTGCTCCCATATTAGGTTTTTCTGGTATCATTCCTATTTTACTCATTACATAATCCATAGCATTAGTCATTTGTGTACCTAATCCTCCAAAATATCCACTAATTAAGTTATCTATTTTAGCAGGAGAGTATCCGTCTTCTCCAAAAAAAGGTAAATATGATAATGCTTTACCTAACAATATTGCAAGTTGTGAATTATATTCATAATATTGCTGATAATCTGGCAAATCTAAATCATAACTCTTTACAATGTCTGTATTGTAATAAAAATCTTTATTTATTGCATTTTCTATAAGTGGTGCAATAGCATTAGGAGATAACCCTGTAATGCTATCAGATGGCATATTATCCATAATTGTATTATTAATCCATTCACCTAGTCTTTCTCCCTCTTTACCTTCTTCTATATGCCCAGTTGTTAAATCTTGTATGTATTCTGCAAGGTTAATCATACTTCTTAAAATGCCTTGTGGTTTCTTTATTGTTACAACAGTATCTCCTATCTTTAATACAAAATTATCATCTTTCTTACGTTGATTTAATTCTTCAATTTCATCATCATCATATCCTAATCCTTTTATTGCCATTGCAAGTGTGGTTAATATAGCAATTCTCATACCTACTTGTTTTGGATTAGCTTTTACTTTTTCCGAAAAAGTATAAATACTTCCAACTCTTGCAGCACTAAAAGGAATTAATTGGTTTATTTCTCTTGTAAAATTTCCTGTTCTTCCAAAGTCTTGCGTTGCGTCTCTTGATTCTATGGCTGCCATTATCCTTGCATCCATTTCACTGTTGCCTTTGTTCTTATAATAATTATAATTTCTTTCAAATACTCTAAATCTCGTAGATTGTTCTGAAAGTTCAGGTATATAAGTCATTAAATCTAGTAAACGCTTTAAAGGTTTAAACTTTTCTTCTACTCCTAATATTTCACTATTATTTGTTCCATAAACGTCTTTCATTAAGCTTTGTGTTGATTCTCTATATTGTGAAAGTCTAGTAGCACTTGTAGCACCACTTTGTTCATAAAGAGAGTATAACATATTAATTCTTTCCGCATATTGAGGAGCAACTTGTTTTACAAATTTAGCAACTGTTTTATTTGTTGCAGCCAATATATCTAATACTCCCAAAGCATTATCTATAACAGGGACAAATCCAGCAGTAGAATAAATAGCTGCTTGTGCTGTGTCAGAAATCATATTAGGTATTGCAAATCCAATATTAGCCATAGTAGCTCCATAACGAAGAGACAAATTAAGTTTACTATTAATCTTTAATACAGAACTCATAAATTTTTTATCCATGTTCATTAATGAATTGAAAACAACTTCATCTTTAAATTGCAAATATACTCTTTTACCTTTATCATTTATAAAACTTGTAATAAGATTTTGAGTATCTATTTTGTTGTTAGGAGCGAATATATCTATTGTTTTTTCAAAATCAATATTCTCTATATCTACTCCTTGGTTTTTTAACTCGTTTTCCCATGTTGCAAGTGTTGCTGTTCCAACTTTTTGCATTGGCTGTGATATTACTTCATATATAGAACCAGTTAAACTATATACTTCTCCCTCACTATATAAGGCTTTTAAAATATTGTTGTTTTCAACTTGCTGAATTATATTTGCCGAGTTGGCAATTATATTTTCAAGAACATCTTTTACATCTAATTCACTGCCAGTTCTTTGCTTAATTATATTGCCTACTGCTCCCCTTCTTCCTACTTGATTTCCTTTGTTATCTAAAACTCTGTGCATAGGAACATAGAAAGCGTTACTTTCTTTTAAACTTTTTGCTGTTTCCTGTGTTATTAATCCATTATTTACTGCATATTGCATTACTCCATCTAATGTATCATATATTAGTTTTGCAGCTTGTTGTATTTGTTTATCATTCTTAAACTGTTCTACAACAGCCTTACTATCCATACTTCTAATACCAGTCTTTAAGGTCTTAGCTTTGTAATCCATATCCCTTTTGGCTACTAAATATGCTCTTAAATCATTAAATCTCTCAATATCATTTCCTAGTATTTCTCCCAACTGGCTTAGACCAGGAAACAATTTCTTTCCACTTTCATCTATATAACCATTTGCCAACATAGAAGTTACTTTTTGTCCTATTCCGCTTGCAAGTCTTGTAAGTATGTATGCATTATCACTAGCTTTTAAATTTCCATTATTCATTTTATTTACAATATCTTTTAAAGCATAATCTTTATCATATACAATTCTCATAACTTCTTGTTTAATT
>CANRPF010000118.1 GCA_947632375.1 uncultured Bacilli bacterium | reverse complement strand
AAATATAGATGACGGTCTTTATGCAGGACTAAGGCTTGCTGAAATATTAACCAAAACAGATAAAAATGTATCTGAACTACTTGATGGTGTTAATAAATACTACTCTACACCAGAAATAAAAATAAAATCTACTGATAATGAAAAATTTAAAGTAATTGATAAAATAAAATCATATTGTAGATCACAAGAATATAAATTTAACGATATTGATGGAGTAAGAGCTGAATTTGAAAATGGTTGGGCTTTAGTTAGAGCTTCAAATACAGGCCCTGATATAACAGCTAGATTTGAAGGTGTAACAGAAGAAGATATGAAAAAAATAGAAAATGAATTTATGAATTTATTAAAATAAATTTCTTAAGTTATTAAATATTTAAATTTATAAAGAGAGGTAGAAAATTATGAAAAAAATATTAGTTATTGGGCAAGATGGAATGCTTGGTAGCGAATTATACCTAAGATTATATAATAATAGTTTATATGATGTGTATAAAACAACTATTGAGACATTAGATATATGTAATAAAGAAGCTGTTATAGATGAGGTAAAAAGAATAAATCCGGATTTTATAATTAATTGTGCGGCATATACAAATGTTGATGGATGCGAAGTAAATTTTGACCTCGCAAATTCTGTAAATGGAATTGCTGTTGCAAATATCGCAGAAGCTACTAATATAGTGGATGCAACATTAATTCACATAAGTACAGATTATGTCTTTGATGGAAAATTACCAATTGATAAAGCATATACAGAAGATATGAAAGAAAATCCTATAAGTGCTTATGGTAAAACAAAATATTTAGGAGAACAAAATGCTTCTAAAGCAAAAAAATATTATATTTTAAGAACTGCATGGCTATATGGCCTAAATGGCAAAAATTTTGTAAAAACAATGCTAAATTTATCAAAATCAAAGGATGAAATTAGTGTAGTAAATGATCAGCATGGTAGTCCTACGTCAACTACAACTCTTTGTGAAATAATTGAGCAAATAATTGAGAAGAAACCAGAATTTGGAATATATCATTCTACTAATGAAGGATTTACCGTATGGAGTGATTTTACTAAAAAAATATTTGAATTGGCAAATATTTCAACTAAGGTTATTCCAATATCTTCTAAAGAATATAAGGAAATGTATCCTAATTCAAGTGATAGACCAAAAAATAGTCAGTTACTAAAAAATAAATTGCATAGTGTTGGAATTTTCCCTAAAAAATGGGAAGAAGCATTAAATGAATATTTAAAGGAGGAATTAAAATGATGAAAGGAATTATTTTAGCTGGAGGAAGCGGAACTAGATTATATCCAGTAACATTGGCAGTATCAAAGCAAATGTTACCAGTTTATGATAAGCCAATGATTTATTATCCATTATCCACATTAATGCAAGCGGGTATAAGGGATGTATTAATTATTTCTACTCCTATACATTTACCAATGTTTGAAATGTTATTAGGAGATGGATCAAATCTTGGAATGAATCTTTCATATAAAGTACAAGAAAAACCTGTTGGACTTGCAGATGCATTTAGACTTGGAGAAGAATTTATAGGTGATGATAATGTAGCTTTAATACTAGGAGATAATATGATTTATGGATCTGGTCTTGAAAAAATGTTAAAAGAAGCTGGAAGTCTACAAGAAGGTGGAATTATTTTTGGTTATGAAGTTTCTGATCCTACATCTTATGGTGTAGTAGAAATGGATGAAAGTGGAAAAGCTATATCAATAGAGGAAAAACCTGAAAATCCAAAATCAAATTTAGCTGTCCCTGGATTATATTTCTATGATAATGATGTAGTTAAAATTGCAAAAGAAATTAAGCCATCTGCTAGAGGAGAATTAGAAATTACAGATGTTAATAGAGTATATATGGAAAGTGGTAAACTTAAAGTAATACCTCTTGGTAGAGGATTTGCTTGGTTTGATACTGGAACTGCTGATAGACTTAATGATGCAGCAGATTTTGTTAAAGCAATAGAGTTAAGACAAGGAATACAAATTGCATGTTTAGAAGAAATAGCATATAAAAATAAATGGATAGATAAATCTAAAGCACTTGAATTTGCTGAAAAATATAAGAAAACTGAATATGGACAATATATTAAAAGAATTGTAGGTGAATAATTAAAATGGGAAAATTTAAAAAAATAGAAACTAGTATTGATGGAGTATTTATTATTGAGCCAACTGTTTTTGGTGATGATAGAGGATATTTTATGGAAACATATAGTGAAACTGAATTTGCTGAAATCGGTATAAATAATAAGTTTGTTCAAGATAATCAATCTAAATCAAAAAAAGGTGTTTTAAGAGGATTACATTTTCAAAAAGAAAATTCTCAAGCAAAACTTGTTAGATGTCTAAAAGGTGAGGTGTTTGATGTCGCTGTAGATTTAAGACCTGATAGTAAAACTTATGGAAAATGGGAAGGTGTTATTCTTTCTGAAGAAAATAAAAAAATGTTTATGATTCCTAGAGGCTTTGCACATGGATTTTTAGTATTATCTGACACTGCTGAGTTTGCATATAAATGTGATGATATATATAATCATGATGCAGAAGGTGGTCTTAAATGGAATGATCCAGATGTAGGAATAAAATGGCCTATGGAAAATATATCAGAAGATGAATTATTAACATCTGCTAAAGATGGCAAATGGCCTTCTTTAGCAGAATTAAAAAACACTGATTTATTTAAAGATTTAAAATAATGGAGGAAAGAAATATGAAAAATATATTAATAACTGGTGGAGCTGGTTTTATTGGATCAAATTTTGTAAATCATATGGTAGAAAAATATGGTGATAAGTATACTTATGTTGTATATGATAAAATGACTTATGCAGCTAATATGGACAATTTAAAACCATCAGATGGTAAATATGAATTTGTTAAAGCAGATATATGTGATCTTGAAAAAGTAAAGGAAACTTTAGAAAAATATAATATTGATGCAGTAGTACATTTTGCTGCTGAATCC
>CANRPF010000117.1 GCA_947632375.1 uncultured Bacilli bacterium | reverse complement strand
TTTATTTTTAAAAAAGTTACAGAAAAAAGTTACAAAGTAACAAAAATTTACTTAAAGATTTTAATTTTTGATATTGCATTTTTGCTATATCTTGAGAGATATTAAATCTTTTGAGAGAGATATTAAATCCTTGAAAGTTTTATATCTACAGGAATTAAAACATTTGAAAGATATTTATAATTGTCTATCTTCCTGCTAATTTTAAGCATAAAAAAAGAGATACAATTTATTTTGTATCTCTTAACAATTCTATTAATTGACTCCATAATATTTCAATCTTTGGTAAATCTGATAAATCAAAAAATCTAATTTATCAATCTTGATTATCAGACTTGAGTCTGCTCCATTGTTGGCTCTTTCTTTGATTATTTCTACAGTGAAATTTAAATCTTTTAACCTCTTTTGTATCTCTAAAAGCTTTTTTCTTTTTGGAGGGAAGATTTTATTACTGTTTAATTCTGATAATACTTCATCAAATTCTAATGATTTATCATACAAGTAATTTTTTAAAGTGTTATTAGTGATAATCATAAAGCTATTATTAAGATTAAAATCAGTGTTTAAATTCATCTTGCAATTTCTTTGTAACCTCTTTTGTCTCTTTTATTTCTTGAATCTGTTTAAGCTATTTCTTTTATTTGATTTACTTTCTTGCAAAAATTTTTATAGAATGTATTAAAAGTAATTTCTTTCGTTTTTACTATGTATTCTCCTCTAGTATTGTATCTATGAATAATGTTTCCCTCGTCTTCTTTAAACCATCTTGATAAAGTTAAACAATAGATATAATCATTTAATGCAAACCCGACTCTTAAAGTATGGAAGTTAGCATCAATTAATAAATTAAAATTATCCGATACATCTAAACTATTAATTTTATCGAAGTCTTTAATAGTTTTGTAACCTTTTAATTCTTTGAGTTCATTTATCTTTTTACCTAATTTTCGAGCTTCTTTTACTGTTAACATTTTTGTAACCTCTTTAAACTTTCTTATTTCTTGAATCTTTTTATCTATCTTCCTGTTATTCCTGCTATTCCTGTTAATCTTCCTTTTGTTCTTTTTATTCCTTTTATTCCTGTACTCTTTAAGCTATGTACTCATTAGGATTTAATAAGAATTTGTAAAACTCGTCATAATCGTTATAATAATAAATTAAAAATTTTATGTATCTAATATTAAATCTATTTCCCTCTTTATCCCAGGAAGATAATAATAAATAATCTGAATACGATTTTTTGATATATTCTTTTAATTCTGCTAATGTTTTGATATTGTTAGCATCTATTAAATATTGAATACCATTAATTAAAAAATCTCTATTGTCTTTAACTTCCTGTAGTGTCTTAACTTTGTTCAATCCTATTTCTTGGATTATATCGTCCGCTAACTCTGAAATATTGATACTAATTAAATCTTTCTGTACCGTGTTTAAAAAGTTATGAATATCTTCATTAAACATCCAATTACTATATCCTGCTATTTCATCATTTATTTTTAAATAACTTTTAGTAGTAAAACAAGGGAATGAATTTTCTACTATTTTTATATTTCCTAGTTTTTTGTTATTGTATGAATAATCAAAATTGATTTTTAAATCGTGTTTCAAATTCATTTTTTCGTTCAACATTTTTGTAACCTCTTTTATTCCTTGAAATAGTAGGAAGATAATTTTTAGTTTTTATCTTCCTGCTATAATTATATTAACATATTCTATTTACTATGTAAAGTAAATCTATCAAAAAAATTTTGCTTTTTATCTTTATTCTTTAACTTGAAAATTTTCATTAATTGGAATGTTTTTATCTTTTCCCACTGTACCCTCTGAAATAAACAAAAAATATAAATCTAAAAAGCTCGGTAAATCGATTATATACTGTAAATCTTTTGTATCTTGCATATTGTTTAACAGTGTAATTAATTCTTCGTAATTTTCCATTTTATCCTCTGTGAACCATGTTTCTTCCTCGCCTTGTAGATACCAATCAAAAACACCAATTAAAGAGTCTATCACCTCCTCTTTTGTGCTATATCCTGCAATTTGTAAATCTTTAAAATATTCTTTTAATTCATCTTTATAAAGTCCATAATTAAAAAATTCAGTTTTTAATTTATCTTTGTGAATTAAATTATATAAATACTCTCCTATATCCTGCCAATTGAAATTATATTCTATATCCATTTTATAACCTCTCTTTTTTATTTCTTGAATCTTTTAACCTAACAGGAAGATTTTTGACTTTTTGATTTTGTCTTTTATCTTCCTGCTATAATTATATTAACATATTCTATTTACTATGTAAAGTATTATATTTAAAATTAATGATTAAATCTTGATTTTTTTGTATCTCTCTTTTTTATTTCTCTTTCCTCTCCAAAAGATATTAATGCTTTGTAATGAGTGTTATTTTTAAGAAAATTATAGTTTTCTTTTGAAATTTCCCCACTTCCTACAGTAACGATAAATCTTTTTACGGTTTCTTGCATCTTTTCAATTTCTGAAATATAACAGTCTAGATATTTTAAAATCTTTTTAAAATCATTAATTTCTAAATAAATAATCTGATGTGTTTCTTTATCTACTAAAATATCAGTTTTAAAAGCATTATTATCAAAAATAGTGATTAATCTTATAGTTATTTTAAATGCTGTTTCTGCTGGAAATTCAGAAATACCTAATTGAATCGGACAGCCTCCGATTATCGACTCAAAAATGATATAAATATCGTCATTAAAATTATATTTACTTTCATAAGCTCCGATTATTGGATTTTCGATAAATTTATTTACTCTTTCTAAAATCTTTTTTAATTGAAAAACTTTATCAGTGAAATTATATTTAATTTCTGTATTTTTATCTTCATAACTAACCGTATTACCTAAAATGTTTAATTCTTTTGTAAATTCTGTTTTAATTTCTTTTTTTGCTTTTTTGTTTAATTCTGCTATGTTTAATAATTGATATTTATCTTCCTTGTTTAAAACTGGTGCATTGTAATTATTTCTATTATTTTTCATTTTATGACCTCTTTTTATTTCTTGAATATTTAGAATTTCCAGGAAGATAAACA
>CANRPF010000116.1 GCA_947632375.1 uncultured Bacilli bacterium | reverse complement strand
AATTCACTAGGAGGGTATTTAAGGATAGGAGGTGTTCCTATTGATTAGTGAAAAACAAATAGAGCAGTTATGTGAAAGATTGGTTAATCGTATTGAACAAGCCAATCTTGTCTTTTTAGAAGAAATAGGCAAATCTATTAAAAAAATAGGTAGTCTTACACCTAGCAAAGCACAACAACTTGTGCAAATATTAAAATACGGAACAAGTTATAATGATATTATTTATAAAATATCTCAAATAACTGGACTTAATCTGCAAGACGTAGATGAGATATTCCATAGTTTTGCTGAAAAGGACAGACAATTTTATAAACAATTTTATGAATATAGAAATATACCGTTTACATCATATCTTCAAAATGATACTTTAGTAACACAAGTACAAGCTCTTGCGAATATTACTAAAAATGAATTATCTAATTTTATGAATACTAGAGCATTAGGATATTCTATCAAGGAATTAGATGGACATACTGTTTTTATGAATTTGAACGAAACATATAATAAAGTTTTAGATGAAGCTATATTAAATGTTGGTCAAGGAAAGATTACTTTTGATGAAGCCATGAGAAATACTTTAAAACAACTTGGTGATAGTGGTTTAAAAACTTTAGATTATCAAGGACGATCTGTAAGATTAGATAGTGCTGTTCGTATGCATATGCAAGGAGCATTAAGAAATTTACATAATGAAACTCAAAAGATATATGGACAAGAATTTGGGGCTAATGGTGTAGAAATATCAGTACATAGTAATCCAGCTCCAGATCATGCTGAAATACAAGGAAGACAATTTAGTTATGAAGAGTATGAAAAATTACAATCAGGATTTGAAGCAAAAACTTACGAAGGAAGAAGTGTTCAAATAGGTCATTCTAAAAAAGGAAGTTATCGTCCTATCAGTGAATATAACTGTTATCATTATGAATTTTCTATTGTGTTGGGTGTATCTGAACCCCAATATAATGATCAACAACTTAAAAATATCATAAATGAAAATAATAAACCTATAGAAATTGATGGAAAAAAATATACTAAATATGAATGTACTCAATTGCAACGAACATTAGAAAGGAAAATAAGAGAACAAAAAGATATTCAAATATTAGCTAAAGCAAGTGGTAATGATAATCTTATTTTAGAAAGTCAACAAAAAATAACACAATTGACTAATAAATATCGTGAAATAAGTAAAAAGTCAGGTTTACCAACTAAAGCAAATAGATTAAGAGTTAGTGGATATAGAAGAACTAAAGTTAATAATAAAAATATATCATTAGAAAGTACAAAAAATAGTTTATCGAAATTTAATGATTATTCATTGACAGAGAAAAGTATTAAAAAGTATAAAATTAATAATATATGGGATTATTATGAAAATATTGGTAAAAATAAATTTAATTTTCAAACAAATGAAGCATTAAATAATTATACTTTACATCCAAAATATTATAGAAAAAAAATATCAAATGATGAATATAGATTAAATGCGTATTTAAAAGAAGCAGAAGAAATAAAAAAAGTTCAAGTTGAAACAAAAGAACCTATAAAATTATATAGAAACACTGAAAAAAATAGTGATTTTCCAGAAATAATATCAACATCACTAGACAAACAAAGTTCTAAAATGTATATGAAAACTGGCAGACAAAGTGAAATAGATAACAGTGAAATCATAGAATTGTTTGTTGAAAAGGGGACACCTATAGCTTCTACTTATAATGTTATTAACGATAAATATACAGAAGAACATTCTTATTTTAGAAATCAAAAAGAAATTATTTTGATAAAAGAAAATATTGATATAATAAAAATTGAAGATAAAAAATATTTAATAAGAAAGAAGAAATAATTGCAACAAAAAAATAAATATGTTATACTTGTAATATAGTAAAGGTTTTTAGTTAATTCCTTTCTATAAATTTTTGTGCTTGTAGTTCGGTGCACATTGTTAGGCTATCTCTCCACAAGATAGCTTTTTTGTTGTAATTTAATAAGAAAAACAAAATAATATTATTTTAATATTGACATAATATCAAAAATATGATATAATATAAATGTAATAAAGAAAGGAGTGTAAAAATGCTTACTAAAGAAGAAAAAGAAATAATTATTGCAGTATTAACTAAATTCTTAATGGATCAAGAAGCAACATATAAAGAATTTGAAACAATAAAAAGAGCAATTGAAAAATTAACAAGTGAGGAATAAAAAATCCTCGCTTGTTAAAATAAATATAAGGAGATAATATGAAAACTAAAAAATGGGAAGAAAATATTACATGTCCATATTGTGAATATAATAATAAAAAATATAATGTAGAGAAATATGGTACGTGTACAAGATGTAGAAAGATATTAGATGAAAAAGCAAAATTCAAATATGAAATGAATGTTAAACTGAAATTATGGAGGGGAAAATTAAAATGAAAAAAAATAAATTAACAAATTTAGGGAAGATAATATTTACTTTTATAATTTTAATAATAAGTTTAGTGATATATTTGTTTATAAAAAGATATGGATTTTATGCAAATAATAATCAATTTTTATTCATTGCTGGTTGGACTTGGTTAGTATTTGGTCAGTTTATTATTTATTATTTTATATGGGAATAAAGATAGAAGGTGTAATTAATGAAAATAATTAAAAAGGGAAAATATACTGATAAAGTATATAAATGTGAAATTTGCGGTTGCGAATTTGAAATTGATGAAAATGATATTGTTATTCAAACAGAAAGAAATGCACAAGGAGAAATTTTTAGAAAAAAAATAACTATAGTATGTCCTGAATGCAGAAATATTGTATATAAAGAGGTTAAAAATGGCAATAGCAATAATAATTAGCATACTAATCGGCTACTTTATAGGAATGATTAGTTGCATAATGCAAGTTATGTATATGGAAAAGAAAGAAAATAAAAAGATAAAGGAGATATTAGATAATGAATAATGAAGAAATAAAGCATTTTTTTGATAAAATGGAAAATAGAATAATGCTTCTAGCAACACCAGATTATGATTATAAAGAAGATTGGGCTTATTTTAAAATAGGAGATATTGAAAAATTAGTTGATATATGTAGAAA
>CANRPF010000115.1 GCA_947632375.1 uncultured Bacilli bacterium | reverse complement strand
CTTTACTTCTGTATAATACCCCCCCCCGTTTAGTTTTGTCAATACTTAATTTTTAAATTTTTTTCTGATTTTCTTATTTTTTGAGCTTTAATTTATTTATAAATTATGGTAAACAAAAAGGATTGAAGTTTATAACCTCAACCCTTAATTGCTTTATTTAAATTTAATTTACTTATTAGAAGAATGGATCTTCAAATCCTACATCTCCTGCTGCAGGATTATATAATTGACCTCCGTCTACATTATTATCACTTACCATTAGAATATCTTCTAATTGAATTGAATTTATTTTTAATTCTGGATTAATATATTTTTTCTTCATATTACTTACCATCCTTTAATTACCTAAATACATTTTTAATTGCTCTGCTAAATCTGGATCGTTTTCAACTAATTCTTGAGCAATATCTTGAGCGGATTTTTCTTCTCCTTCAAAGACCATTTCTTTTCCATTAATTGTTAATGTTAATGTAGGTTTAACACTTATTGCTCTCCATTGAGCTGCAGTCTCTTCTGTCCAACCAGTAATAACTGCATTACATTTTAATACTCCACCTTCATATGAATATTCAGCTTCATCAATTGTAACTGTCTGTGTAGCACTTAATGTTAATTTAGCTTTAACATTTTCAATATTTAATGCATCGCCATTATATAATTCAATAGTGAAATTAAATTTAACTCCTGGATTAATAACTTTAATATCATTTGTACAAGTTAACTTTGTATATAATGGTGAATAAGTTCCTCCATTAGCGGATACTTCTCCACCATTTACTAAATTACCTTCAGAATCAATCCAACCTTGGAAATCATAACCTTCTTTTTCTGGCATTTGAGCTTCAGTAAATAATGTTTCAGATTTATTAAATTCATATTTTTCAACAGGAGAACCCATTTTATCAACAGCTATTTCATAAACTTGAGCACCATTACCACTCTCATCTATATTCCAAAAATAATATGTTCCTGGTTGTAATGTTTTCGTTGTAACAATTGCTTCATCATCAAAAAATGCAGGTGTTACATCTTTATTTTTGTTATCTTTATCTTTTGCACCTCTATTAAATGTTTTTGGTTCAATTACTTGTAATTTTTTATCTGTTCCATCTTCAGATGACGTAGAAAAAACAAATGTCCTAGCGCCGCCAGTGTTAGCTGCAGCACGAACCTTTAAAACAGAAGGAAAATCAACAACAAATTTTAAGATTGCAGGATTTTTTACACCATTTTTCTCAAATGAAGAACCAATTTCAAATGCATTTCCTTGTTGTACTATTTTTTGATTATCCATAATTTCTGTTGCAGCATTCTTTGAAGTTGCAGTTTTTTGAACAGAAACTTGTAATCCTTCTTCTTGAATAATTGAATAATAACTATCATCATTTGAATCTGTTTCAAATTCTTCAATTTTTTTAGTTTCACCAATTGATGTCCAATATCCATAATTTGCAGCAACTTCTTTTGCTTCTATTGTTGCAGTTTTGAAATCAAGATTTACTGAATATGTAACACCATCATTAAATTTATAACCTTCCGATGTAACTACTGCACTTGCTGTTTTTTTATTGATGTCAACATCCCATTCAACATTAACTTGTCCACTTTGTTCATTTTCACCTTTTGAATCTGTTGATGTAACACTAATTTGCTTTGGTAATTGTGCTTTAATTTGAGCTTCAGTTACTCCATCAGCAAATGAATAAGTTTTTACTTCATCATTTACTTTTGTAATATTTCTTCTTCCATCAGTTATTTTAACTTTAGCTCTTAACCAACAACTTGTATAATAATCTTTGCTGTCGAATGTATTACCAAATTCTGCAATATATATTTGTTCTGTTCCAAATAATTGATCAACTGAAGTAATTGATGATTCATTTTCATGTCTATGTACCCAAGTAACATTAAGATCTAATTCTTCTCCATCGCCATAAATACCCTTTACACTTTTTGGGAGAACAGCATCAATTTGATCATTAAGACTTTCAAGTGAAGATGAAGCATCAAGATAATTTACCTCTAAAGGTTTTGTATATGTTCTTTCAGTTTCATCATCAACTTCAGTATTTTCAAAATCTTTAAACTCTTTAATTTCTTGTTTACTTGCAACATCATCAGACCATATAGCAATTAAGTGCAAATCACTATAAACTGGAGCATCAAAATCATAATGTTCCCCTGAATCTACATATGTTCCTGATCCAACAGGATATTCATTTGCAACGTGCCAACCATGAAATACAGATCCATCTTTAGTAGGTTGACTTGGTTCTTTTAATTTTTCTCCTTCCTCAACACCATTTTCATCGACTATTTCTGGTGAAGTTGCACCATTCATATGATAAGTAACATTGTATTTAGTTGTTTCAGCAACACCTAAGGTAATGTCTAAATGAATATTTGTAGGCTTCATAGTTGAACCATTTTTAAAAAAAACTAATGCTAAAGAAGTATCTTTTTTTTCTAATGATTTAATTTGTTCTGCAGTTGTAGTATAAGACGTACTATTTCCCTTTATAGAAGATAATGTTGTATATACCCCTCTTTCTGAATAATCAGTTGGGGTTTGTTCTTTATCATAAGTTAAAGATGTTAAAGAAACTTTGCCATCACTAACATTAGATGTAGAAGAATAAGAAATACTTTTTATATTATAAAATACATCTTCTAAGACAAGTGCACGATATCCTCCTGTAGAAGAAGTTACGTTGGTATCACCAGAAACCTTAAACCAATCACCAAGTTTATCACTTGAACTATTACCAATTTGTGACAATTTTACAGGAGCATCAAGGGTAGCATTTGCATTAAATTTTGCCATTGTTAAAGTAAAAGAAAATTTTTCTTCGTTATTGTTATTAAAATTTTTTTTCGCATAAAAATGTTGGACATCAGAAGAACCAGCTTTCCCCTTTGATGATCCTAGATAATACAAAGTATCACCAAAAATATCAAATGAAATAGTCTGGTCTTTTCCTTGAGCTACCTTTCTATTTCCAATTTGTTCTGCCGCTTCTGCTTTATTCACAACATTTTGATAACTATTCATTCCTATAGAAGTACCTACGACTCCTAGTAATGCTAAACTTAAGAG
>CANRPF010000114.1 GCA_947632375.1 uncultured Bacilli bacterium | reverse complement strand
AAGTTTACGAAAAAGATGCATCAGAAGCAGTTTAGGAGGTAAAACATGAAAAAGATAATGATATGTGAGAAAGAATATCCTATTGATTGTAATACATTTACAAGATTTCAATATAAATCTATTTTTGGAACAAAATTATTTGCAGATATAAAAATATTAAATGAATATTCTGAAAAACAAGAAGAATTAAGAAAACAGTTAAAAAAAGAAGGCTTAACAGATGAAGAAATAGACAAAAAAACGAGTTTAGCATTGATGGAAAATTTAGATGATTTTATAGACGTAATAGAAAAAATAACTTATATTCTAATATACACAGCCGATAATAAGATAGGAAGCTTTGAAGATTGGCTAAAAAGCATACCAAAAATAGAATTATCATCAGATTGGATTACGGAGGTAACCGAATTTGCGGTAGATTCATTTTGTTGATGAAGAGTTAATTCAAGAATTATCAAAATTGCCAGACAAAAAAACAAAAGAAACAAGCTTGGAAGAACATCAGTTTATAGCAAGTTGTCTACAAATAGGATTAACAATTAACGATTTAAAACAAATGAAATTCAAAGACACGATGAAAATAATGTTATGCTTTATGAGAAACGATGAAAAGAATGATGAAATTAAAAAAGCAACGCAAGCGGATATAGATAAATTATTAAGATAAGAGGCTATAAAGCCTCTTATTAATTTTCAAGGAGTTGATAAGAAATGACAAAAGCAAAAGGAATAGTAGTAGAAATAGGTGGAGATACATCAAAGCTAGAAAATGCATTAAAAAAAATTAACTCCGGAACAGCTAGTTTGAGTAAAGAACTAAAAGGAGTTAATTCTTTACTGAAATTAGATCCTAAAAACACACAAATGGTAGCACAAAAGCAAGAGATATTAAAAGGAACAATAGAAAAAACATCCCAAAGACTTGAAGCCATGAAAAGTGTTCAAGACCAAGTGCATCAAAAGTGGCAAAATTATATAAAAAACGAAAGCAAAATAAAAGAAATCGCTACAGCAATAGAAGACACAAAAACAGAACTTCAAAAGTTGGAGAAACAACAAGAGAAAGCGAAAGAAGCATTTGACAAAGGTAAAATCACAGAACAGCAATATAATGAAATAAGTAATAAAGTCAAAGAAGCAAAGACAAATTTAAGTGAATTAAGGAAAGAACAAAAACAATTTAATGAAACTACAGTGTCTACAGAAGCATATAGAGATTTTAATAGAGAAATAACTCTGTTAGAAAGTAATCTAAAAAAAGCACAGCTTGAAGCATCAAAATGGACAACAATTTCAGAGAAAATGCAAGGAGTTAGTGATAAGTTTAAAAAAGTAGGTAGTACGCTAACAAACATAGGAAAGACACTTACAACTGCAGTAAGTTTGCCGATAATAGCAGTTGGAACTGTTGCATCAAAAAGTGCTATTGAATTTGAAAGTGCATTTACTGGTGTTGAAAAAACAGTTGATGGAACAGCTGAACAAATGTCAAACTTAAAGCAAGGGATTAGGGATATGGCAAAAGAAATTCCTTCAAGCACGACAGAAATATCAGCTGTAGCTGAGGCTGCAGGACAATTGGGAATAAAAACAGATGATATTTTATCTTTCACTAGAGTTATGATAGATTTAGGAAATTCTACAAATTTAAGCGCTGACCAAGCTGCTAGTGCTTTAGCTAAATTTGCCAATATAACAAATATGTCATCTAAAGATTATGATAGATTAGGTTCAACCATCGTTGCATTGGGAAATAATTTTGCAACGACAGAGTCTGATATAGTTGAAATGGCTACTAGATTAGCAGCAACAGGAGAATTGGCAGGACTATCACAACCTCAAATATTATCTTTAGCTACTGCAATGAGTTCAGTTGGAATAGAAGCAGAAGCGGGTGGCTCTGCTATGAGTAAACTTTTAAAGCAAATTCAAGTATCTGTCGAGACAGGAAATAAAAAGTTATCTAAATTTGCAAGTGTAGCAGGAATGTCAGCAAATGACTTTAAAAAAGCATTTGAACAAGATGCAGTAGGAGCGTTAAGTGCCTTTATAGGAGGATTAAACAATACTGAACGAAATGGAAAATCGGCAGTAGCAATTTTAGATGATATGGGAATAACAGAAGTAAGATTAAGTAATACAATATTATCTTTAGCTAATTCGAACGATTTAATGACTAACGCAGTAAAACTTGGAAGCGAGGCTTGGGATGAAAATACAGCATTAGCAGATGAAGCTAATAAAAGATATCAAACTTTAGAGAGCAGAATACAGATTTTAAAACAAAAATTTTCAGATATTGGGATAACAATAGGAAATATTGTAATGCCATATATAGAAAAATTCGTTGAAAAATTAGGAGGGCTAGCTGAAAAATTTAGTAATATGAGCCCAGAAATGCAAGAGTTTATTGTAAAGGCGGGGGCGGTAGTTGCAGTAATTGGACCAATAATACTAATATTAGGAAAATTATTTACAACAATATCAAAAATAACAGGAGTAATAGGGGGTTTAGCAAAAAGTATTGCAAATGCTAAAGTTGGAATAGGAGGTTTGGCAAAAGTATTTAGCCTTATTACTGGTCCGGTAGGAACAGTAATAGGAATAATAGGAGCTGTAATAACAGTTTTAACTATATTATATAAAAAAAATGAGAATTTTAGAAATGCTGTAAACGGTGCTTTTGAACAAATAAAAAATGCCTTAATAAATGCGTGGAATACAATTAAGCCTTCTTTAGAACAATTAGGACAAGCATTAGGAAATTTACTAGAAAAATTAAGACCAGTTGGTGAATTTTTGGTTAATGTATTATCTGGTGCTTTTACAGTTTTAGGAAATGTATTGTCTTTTATAATCCCAATAATAGCACAAGTTATTTCAAGTATAGTTGATTTTGTAACATCAGTTATAACATTTTTTACTGAAACTATACCAAACGCATGGAATAGCTTTTTGGCAAATTTAGGTTCTTTTGTTCAAAGTGTAATAGATTGGTTTAAAAATCTTCCATACAATATAGGCGTTGCAATAGGAGAAATGATAGGACATATAATTCAATTTGGAATTAGTGCTTGGAATTGGGTTACAACAGAATTACCAAAAATAATAAATAACATTGTAGATTGGTTTAAACA
>CANRPF010000113.1 GCA_947632375.1 uncultured Bacilli bacterium | reverse complement strand
TAGAACAATATATAAATTAAATAAAGCTTATAGGATTAAATGATCATGATTTAAGATAAATATAATTAGCATGATTTTAATCATGCTTTTCTTTCTACTACCCACTTTCTGCCAACTCCCCGACCGACAACCGACCGGAGGCAAAAAAGCCCGCTGTTATCGCATTTTTACCTACTGTTTAATAGCTCCGGACACGCTCCGATTAGCTTCTATTCATTCCTATTTAAATACTATCTTGAGTGGTGTTACCAATTAGAAGCAAAATAAAATTTTGTTAGGAGTGATCTATAATAAAAGATCTTGCATCTTTAGCTCCTATTTTTGGACAATTACAAGCTAAAAATTTGTTACATTTTCTATCTTTTTTTAACTAATTTTTTGTTACAAAACCTACATTGTAACTAAAATTTACTTAAAATTGATTTTGTCAAAAAAATTTAAAAGCTTGTGCTTATATTTTCTATCACTCGAAAAATAACCAAAATCAGGATTTTATAAGTATATGCGTTAAAAAATAGGGTATTTTTGGAAAAGAACGATCAGAAATTATAATTACTTTTTAAAATTGTGCAAATTTCTAAAGCCTTAAGCTTTTATTTTGCGTTTAGACAAGTTAAATATAAGTCAGAATGGTAATTTTAAGTAAATTTAAAGTGAAAAAAGAAGTTAAAAATTACTTAAAGTTTTTTAACTTTTCTCGGCGTTGGCGTAAAATGCACGTATACGGCGTGAATAACACGAAAATTAGGATTTGTTACATTTTTTTACTTGAAATATTACAAAATGTTACAAAAATAAAATTTTTTGTAACATAACAAAAGTTACAAAAATAGAAGCATTTTAACGATATTTTAAAGTAAAATTTAATTTAAATAGCTGGTTTCACTTCTACAAGCTCCTATTTACTCAAGAAATAACAGAATTTAACAGAAAATTAACGATTTTTGGCTTCTATTTTGCTTCTATAACCTCTGATTTACCAATTTTGTAACATGATTTAACTTGTAACACGACTTATTTTTGTAACATGATCTATTTTGTAACACATCTTATTTTGTAACGTGATCTATTTTTGTAGCATCTTTAAAAGATCTTGAGTAAATAGGAGTTATAGGAGTTATAGGAGTTATAGGAGTTATAGGAATTAATAAAAGTAGTAGGATTAGTAGAAGTAGCAGAAGCATTTTGACCTTGAGTAAATCTGATTAATAGAAGTAGTAGGAATTAATAGAAGCTTCTATAATCGTTATTTTCGATTTTAAGGTAAAATAAAAAAGCACTTAATATTAAATAATCAAGTGCTTTTAATGCTTCTATCTGAGTTATCGTGTTAATCGATATTATATCTTTCTAAAACCTGCAAGACCTGGTAAATAAGAAAATCTAATCTATCAATTCTAAAGTTGATATTATGATCGTTTAATTTATCGGCTCTGTACCTGATAACATCTAATGTAAAGCTAATATCTTTTATTCTTTCTTTCAGGTTTAATAAGTACTTTCTTTTAACCGGGAAAATCTTATCACTTCTATTTAACTTTTCTTGTAATTCAGTTTCTAACAGATCGATTTTTTCATTTAGATAATTAACTAAAGTAGAAGCTGTTATAATATTGAAGCTTCTATATAAACTACTTGTGTTTAGCATATGAACCTCTTTTAAATTTTCTTGAATTTTGTAACTCTGATCTTGTAACCTTTAAATCTTGAGACCTGCACGCTGTTAAGCTTCTAAGTCTTTTCTTATCTGATCAACCTTTAAGCAAAAATTTCTATAAAAGGTGTTAAAGCTAATATCTCTCTCTTTAATTTTTGACGTTCTATTATTAAACCTTTTGATGAAATTAAAATCTTTATTGGCTCTTGAGTGATCTATGTAATATATAAAACCGTTTAATGTGAAGTAAATATTTATTGTTTTAAATTCCTTATCAATATGTAAATCCATAGAATTTTGACTATAAAACTCTTTAATTGTCTTATATCCTTTTAATTCTTTTAGCTCGTTTAGTTTATTCCCTAATGTTTTAGCTTGCTTTACTGTTAGCATCTTTTTAACCTCTGATCTTTCTTGAATCTTTAAAACTTTCTGATCTTGTAACCTCTGAATGATCTTTTCTTGAGTGCTTCTAATCTGATTAGCTTCTACCACTGTGTAAAGTCTGCACAATAGACGGTGAATAAATAATCAATGAAAACATCTAAATTTGTTAGATCATTTAATATAAAATCAAGATAATCATAATTAAAGTTATTTCCTTCTACATACCAATTAGGAAAATCTTGATAAGCTTCTTCTAATCTATTAGTAATTTCAAATTCACAATATCTAAAATCATAAGGTATAGATTTTTTGAGATATTCTATTATCTCCGGGTAATCTTTTTTTAATACCTGATAAGCAATTTCTACAATTTCATCGGTAATCAAATATTCAATATCACACTCCGTTTTATTAACAAAATTCTTAAAGTTGTCAGTCTCAAGAATTTTTTGATCTATTTTTTTACCATTAAAAGTTACTCGCTTCTTACCTGTAGCTCCTATAAATTCAATTTCAAAGGTTCCTAATTCCCTACCATTGTATAAACTAGAAAATCCTAGACTTGTTTCATATTGAGTTGAGAGTTCTTTATACCATGCTCCGTTACCGCTTAATTTCTGATCTCTATTTTTCATATTATTCTGAACCTCTTTATTTTGAATCTTAAATTCTTGAACCTCTTTTAAGCTTCTTAATTTTGACTCTATATCATTCCGAATATACTCTATAAATTCATCCATTGTTATGGTAAGTCTGAATCTATCAGGATCACCGTACGGGCTTGGATTTTCTGTCAAGTCCTCTAATTGCTCTATTAACACCTTATAATTGTGTTCGCTGTAGAATGTGCTTATCTCCTCCAAATAACCATTAAATTCATCAAGATAAAACCTTCTTAAATCAAATTCATCATTGTTATAACCTAATTTTTCAATAGCGTTATAATAGCGATTTTCATTTTCGTAAGTCGGGAGTTCTCTCTCCATTGTGTAATATAATAGATCTTGTAAATATTCTTGATTAATCATTTTTAAACCTTTAAATCCTTTCTTGAGTAACTTTACCATATATACTAATCGTGTATTGTGTCTAATTCAAAAATAAAGATAGAAGCATTAGAAG
>CANRPF010000112.1 GCA_947632375.1 uncultured Bacilli bacterium | reverse complement strand
TCAAAAGGATTTTCCACAGATTTTAATTCTGGGAAGAATTTTATATTTTTATCAATAATATTTTTTTGAAATATTTTTGTAGGTTGTATATATTTTCTTTGCCATTTAGTATATATTTGAAGTAATTTTTTATCTGTTAAAGAATTATTTATATTTGTTTTATTATTTCTATCTTGAAAATTTTTACTTCTTAAACAACCACAAGATTTAGTTCTACCATCTAATAAATATCTTCCTTGAACTTCAATTTCATTTCCACAATCACACTTACAAAGATACATTGGAATACTTGTTGTACTTTTTTTAGTTTTTATTACTTTATTGTCTATTCTTTTTAAAACAACTAATTTACCAAATCTTGTTCTATTTTTTATTTTTGATGCAATTAATTTATCTGATTTATAAGTACAACCATCTATTCCACAAGTATAAGACCTTTTTCTAGTTTTTTTCATAGCTACTAAATCTTCTTTTTTCATAGTGGTAACTCTTCCACATTGTAAACATTTAACTTTCGCTAAATTTGTTACATCATTTACATCAGTAACTAATAATTGACCAATTTTTTCATTCATTATATTAGTTGGTCTAGCTCTTTTAATACCTTTACTGTTTTTCAAATGTCCACAACTTTTTGTGTTTCCTAGTCTTAAATTATAACTAAGAACTTCAGTTGTTTTTCCACATTCACATTTACAAATCCATTTTTTAGTTTCTGGGTTGTATTTTTCAACAGTTAATAATCCAAAATGTTTTCCAGTTAAGTCTTCTTTTATCATCATAAACTCCTTTCTAAAAATTTAAAAAATTAAAAATTAAGAAAATTGAAATTTTAAAAAATTCAAAATTTAGAAATTTAAAAAATAAATATTTTAAGATTTGAAAATTTTAAAAATTGAAAAATTGAAAATTAAAGATTTTTAAAAATCAAAATTCAAAATTTTAAAATTTCAAAAAACTAAAAATTGAATTTTTTAAATTTTTTATTTGTCAAAATCCATACTATTAACAATACCAATAATGACTTTTAAAGAAACTTCTTGATAATTTAAAATTTTCCTAACTGTTTCTCTTGAAATAGCTTCTTTCATTATATGACCTTGACTATTTCTTATTGAATATAAATCATTATAATGATTAGCAATCATTCTAATTGAATAACCTTCTTTATATAATTTTAAAATATCATCTTTTATTTTTTGAGCCATATCTTTTTGTTCATCTGTCATATTAATTCCCCTTCTAGTTTTTGGAGTATCTTTCTGATTTTCCAAATTCTGGTTATTCTCTTTTTGATTTGTAGCTTTTGAAGATTTTGAAAATTTAAAATCAAATAAAGCTTTAGTCTTTAGTGGTAATAAACTTGTTATTGTCATAATAGACCCTCCTTTCTTATTATACACAACAATTTTTTATTATAATACTACTTGTATTATTTGTCAAGTTTTTTCATAAAGAAACTTTAAAAAGATAAAGATTTTCCTTATGTATTGTCATTATATCATAAAATGTAATATATGTCAAGTGTTTTTTAAAAATTTTTTATGTAAAGTAATTATTTGAGATATTTGAATAAATTATTTGGAAGTTTCTTATGTTTACTAGATTGTCTTGTTAAGGATTTAGTTATCTTTGTATCATTAATTATTAAATCTTTAATTCTTACAGAAGTTACAAACTCATAATATTCTTGGTCAAATACAATTCTATTATCTTTTAATCTTTGAATATTAAAAAATTCTTTATTTATATAAAGTCCAAATTCAATATTATCTTTATTATAAGGAAGCTTTTTATTTATCTTTTTATAAGAATAAATTTCAGCATATCCTAATTTCTTACTCCAAATAACAAAATCTTTCCAATTTTTCCAATCTAATTTTTCTTTTTTATCCATAGCTTTCCATAAATTATATAAATTAGGTAATGAATATTTTGTAACTCCACAACCACAATTTTTTTTAATTTGTTTATTCTTTAAATATTCAATAGATACATATACCTTTTTTCCACAAACACATCTACATAATATATTATTAGTATCAAATACCTCTTCAATAACTGTTAAATAATCAAATTGAGTTCCTTTTTTAATGTCTTTCAGTATGGAACCTTTCATTAGTATATCCTCCTTTTTATAACATTATACATTATTTTTCAAAAGTTGTCAAGTTTTTAAATTTACTTACCTATAATCTTAATTTTCTAAAAGCATTATAAATATTGAATTATAGAATGGTCAAAATTTATCCACCCCAAAGTGTCCTCTATAATGAACATAGACCTAAAAATTTTCAGTCATTTTAAATTGATATATAAGGAGTTTCTACCTGACTTGACAAATGAAAAAATATATGTTATAATGGGTTTAGAAAATCTTTTGATTTTGATTTTGGAGGGTGGGAAATATAGATTAAATCTAAGACGCGCCGAGGCGAGAATTAGATTTAAGATATATAGGAGGAGTTAAGAGTTTGGGGGTTCTAGGGGGAAAGAGAGAAGAGGAGGATTAAAAAATCCTAAATTTTTAAAATGTAATGAATGTTAAGGAAATGTTGATATATTAATTAAAACTGATGATAGGTATGATAAAATGTAAAATTTCGTTTTTTGTAAAAAATACACTTAAACCCTTATGGCTCTAAGCGAAATTTTAATGCGTTTTTGAAAAATAAGGAGAGATTTATGGAAGATATTGAAAATTTACAAGTTTTAATAAATAAAAAGTTCATTAATCCTGTAAAAGATTTAAACTTACAAGTCTTAAAAACAGAAGATGAAATAACTACATTTATATTAAATGAAGTATTAGATAAAAAGATTAATAATGAAAGAATGTTATTAAATTTTAGAAGAGTATTAGAAAGAATAATAAATGTTCCATTATTTGTAACAACTATTTCAAAATCTACTAATAAAATAATTGCAGTAAGAAATGATAACTTTTTACAATTATTAGATGATAGATATTATACAAGTTTACAATTATCTAGTTTTTTAGATATATTTAAAATAGAAACAAATAATTATAATAATTTAATAATGGTTGGAGAAAAACCTCATATTAAATTAGTAATAAATTATATAATGTCTCATTATAATACAACATTTAGAAAATTTATGAATAGAAATAAAGAATATTATTATATGTATAAATTCTTTTTTGATAATGC
>CANRPF010000111.1 GCA_947632375.1 uncultured Bacilli bacterium | reverse complement strand
TCCGTTTTTCGGCCGCCTAAAGAGTCCGTTTTTTCTGTTTATACCACTGAAAACGGCCAAAAAACGGACTCTTTAGGCGGCCGTTTCAGTATTAAGTATAAACATTGTATTATCGACTTTAGAGGAACGAACGGTAAATTTTACCGCTATTCTAAAGGATATAGCAAGCCTATCATGGAAGTTAGAAACTTTAATGGAAGTATTAGAACTATTAAAGAAAAAACCGTTATTAACCAATTAAAGGCATACATTAAAGATTTTATAGAATTTGAAAGAGATTTATATGAACTCAAAAAAAGAGCTAGTAAATAAAGTTAATTCTTTAACAGCTGTTATTAATAAAGCCCTTGAAAACAATATAACAGATATTAAAGAAATAAAAGATATACAGCAAGAAATTTCTTTGTTGGCACGTGAAATAAAGAACGCTAGTTTATTCAGTTATTCAAAAAAGCGTTTAATGAATAAGTTTTGTTCTGCTGTGGATAAATATCAGACTTGTTATTACAGACTGATAAAAGATAACACAGTAACAATTATTTCAAATAGGCTTCTAATTCATAGGAAGTTCAACCAACAATTATATAACTTATATGGAAGTGAGTATTTAAGAGATTTCAAAGAAAATTCAATTTTATATAACTTTTTTTAAAAATAAGTATTGACAACAAACACATAAAGCTGTATAATTAAGTCATAATAAAGAACGAACAAAAAAAATTACTTCCAATTTGTTGGAAGTAAAGAAAATAAAAAAGTTCAAAAAAATCTTAATTAACAGTTGACAACAGACAATTAAAGTTGTATAATATAATTAAAGATAAAGAACAAAACAAGAAAAACCCTTGAAAAAGCGGTTGAAAAAAAATTAAAAAAAGTTCTTTAAAAGTATTGACAACAGACAATTAAAGTTGTATAATTAAAGCATAAAGAAAAGCAAAGAGGTATTAAAAAATGACAACTTCAGTTAATACAAGCGCAGTTAATGCTTATAATAACGGTTCTAAGTTATTAGAGGCACAGCTTAAAGAGTTAACAAGTTTTGTGAGTGAGTTGGAAGTTAAAGAGCCAACGGTGGAAGTCAAAAAAAGCGGTTTTTTAAGTAAAATTTTTGGAAAATAAGTAACTTTAGTATTGATAAAGGGAACTTTAACAAGTCCCCTTGAATGAGTGCTAAAGGTACCATTTAAGAGACAAAAAACAAGAAAGGATCTTTAAAAAATGATTTTAAGTTTAGAAGTAACATATAACGATCAAATAGGATTAAGGCATGAACTGCTAGTAACTGCAGACACTGCAGACAATGTTACGCATAAAAATTGCGTATACAATTGTTGGGGCAATATTATTGACGGCGAGTTTAACATGCCTGTAGAAATAAGGGATGCGTATGATAAGTGCCTATTGGCGGATGATCTCAATTTTAGTGATTTATCTGATAATTTAGATCATTATGAATGGGAATGGATTTTATCAGATAGGTATAACATAGAAAGTTATGACTATGAGCAAGTATATTACTGCTTAAGTGAGTGTAAAGACGCTTTAGAGTCTTTACCATTTAGCGATGAAACGGTTAAAGATGAATTTTCTATAACTGATATACACAGCGCTTTGTGCAATACTTTAGATGAATTTATCTATAATAACGGCTTATTAAATAAAGCCTGGGAACTTCCTAAATTCATATTCTTGAATTTACAATACCCGCATTGGAAAATGAGTTACGTGGAAGACGGCGGTTTATACCGTGAAACCGCAAAGTCTTTAATATTAGAAAAATATGATATTTACTTTGATGAAAAAATAGATGAAATTGTAGAAAGTGATAGCGACTTCTAAAAAATTTAGTATTGATAAAGGGAATTTAAAAAAGTTCCCTTTAATGAGTGCTAAAGATATCACTTAAGAGGCAATTATTAGTTTTTTGGTTTAATTAGTTTTGGTTAAACTTCCACAGTTGGAAGTAATAAGAGTTTAAAAATAGAAAGGATAAAGAAAAATGAAAAACTCAAACAATGAAAAACTTTATAATGTAACTTGGTCACAAATTTTTAAGAATTCAAACATGGTACTTTGCAACGAATTAGGAAGTAAATTGCTTGAATATGACGATGAATTTTTGAGCGCTGTATTAGAGATGTTAACATATTACACAGACGCAGAGGGAAACGAATATGAGTTACTCGAAGATATCCCTGACGGCGTGGAATATGAGGAACACGAAAGTTACGATCAAATTTATCAGTGGTATGTATTGGACAATTTAACAGTGGAATTTTTAGAGCGTAATTGCCCTGATATCCCTGTTATATACAGCCCTGAATTTGACGTACATATGTTGCCTGTTATGCACTGGGGGACAAGTTGGAATTATGTTTTTGATGAATGTAGAATTGATTTAAATGAGACAGAAAAATAATGTTTTCTGTAGTCGCTTTAATAATCTATAGTTTAACTTCTATAGTTGGAAGTCTAAAGGATTAATTTAGTATTGATAAAGGGAATTTAAAAAAGTTCCCTTTAATGAGTGCTAAAAACTCAAGATATAAGTTACTCATATTTATATCTAAATATTTTAATTATGTTTTTTTTTCTTTAAACTTTAGTATTGATAAAGGGAATTTTAAAAAGTTCCCTTTAATGAGTGCTAAAGGTACCAATTAAGAGGCAAAAATTTTAGTAAAGGATTTTTTAAAAATGAAAAGATATCACTTTGAACTTGCAAGCGGAAGTTATATAAATTTTTACTTTAACGGTAAAGTATTAACTTCCATTAATGCTAAACATCACCAAAACATAGAATTAGGCAATTATTTAAAGGAAGAAATTAATTATTCTTATAATAACTGTGGAATATTAACTAATATGTATAGAAGGGGCGATTTAGGACAATTTAGGGTTATTAATAACCTTGATAAAGAATTTGTTAAAGATATTGAAATAAGAGAGTTTAACGATTACCCGATTGAAAACTCTAAAGATGTAACAAGGGAATTACTTCCATATAAAGAAATGGAAGTTTTTCAAAAATTCTTGAAAAATGCGACTGCAGACAAAGTTATAAATTGTCTCGATTTAATCATAGAAGTATCTAGCAACGGTTACGATGAATTCAACGAAACTCCAATAATAGAACTTGCACTTGATTATATTGATTCTATTTATAGTTTTAATATAAGTATTGATGAATTAAAAGAAACCCTTGAAATGTTTAACACAAACAAAGTTACTCATTA
>CANRPF010000110.1 GCA_947632375.1 uncultured Bacilli bacterium | reverse complement strand
TAACATAATTTATTTACTATGTAAAGTACTTTTTTTAAAAATTTTTAATATAAAATATCTCCTATTATCATATCTAAATAATTTGTAAAGCTTTCTAAATCGTCGCATTTTACTAATAATTCAGTAAACAATGAATAGTCTAAAATAAAGTAGTCGTGAATATTTAAAAAAGTCTGATACTCATTAATTAAAAAGTCTTTTATTTCTTCCTCTGTATCTTCATAACCTAATTTTTTATTAACTTCCTGTAGTAAATTGTAATTTGAATAATAGTTTTTGAATATATAAAAAAGTTCCTCTCTTATTTCATTAGTATTTGTAATTTCTATCTTGGTATCAACATTATTAAAAAAGTTTTCAAATTTACTACTATAAATAATATTAGGATTTGAAATTTCATTATTAATATAAAATTTCCAAAAATCACCATCAATAATAATTTTAAAATTTGTTTCTTTTTTATTACATTCTGATTTGATATTTAATTCAATATACATTTTTATAACCTCTTTTGAATCTTTAAATCTAACAGGAAGATAATTTTTAGTTTTTATCTTCCTGCTATAATTATAATAACATGGTTTAATTACTATGTAAAGTATTTTATTTAAAAAAATTTAATTTTTTTCTTCCTGCTATTCATTCCAATGTAAAAGTTCTTCCAATTGATTACAGGTTACTTTATTACTTTCTACTAATTTATTCATAGTTGATATATTTTTCATCAATTCTTTTAATTCGTTAATTTGAGTAATTATTTCTTTTTTAAAATAATCATAGTTTGTAATCTCCGCATATGTCAATTTTAATGTTTCTTTATCAAAGATTAATCTAAGTTTAATTACATCATTATAAAAACAGCTTTCTAAACTAATATAAATATTAATTTTTTTCTCTGTTTCTTCATAATTAAAAGTTATATAAAATTTACCATCATTCATTAATGAGTTAAAAACTACATAATCGCACAAGCCATATTTTATTAAACTTCCTCTCACTATTGGAAGAGACGCATAATCTTCGATATAATTTAAAATCTGATTTACTTTTTCCAGCAATTCAGAATTAATATAATCTGTATTAACAGAAACTAAATTATTAAAAATTGCGGTAAATTCTGAATTTATAAATTTTTCTATTTCTTCATTTGATTTATTTTTAAATTTATCAAAAAATGATGTTTGAATAAAATTTACATCACATAATTTAAATTTTTCTGCTTTATCCAGTGTAAATTCTGTTTCGTCTAATTTCATTACATCGTCTATATAATACATTTTATAACCTCTTTTGTTTCTTTTATTTCTTGAAATAGTAGGAAGATAAATGTTTCATTTGTTTTTATCTTCCTGTAATTATATTAACATGATTTATTTACTATGTAAAGTATTTTATTTAAAAAATTTTAAATTTTCTTCCTGCTTTAATCGTCAAAACCTATTAGCATTTTATACTTGGTATTATTGATAATATTTCTTTTTTCTTTATCTGTGATTAATCCTGTTTCTTGACAATAAATAAACTCATTTATTACATCTTGCACTTTTTCTATTACTTCGATATATCTTCGAAGATATTTATAATATTTATCGTAATCTTCGATATTAAAACTACTTAATTTGTGAGTTAATTTATTAATCTTAATTGTTATATTTCTATAAAAACATTCAAAAGCTGTTTGTAATTGAATTGTATATATTATATTGTCTTCATCCTCTCCGATTATTACAGACAATTTAATCGGACAAAGATTCATTAAACATTTAAAATCTGTAATATTAACTTTTGGATATTTTTTAATTCCAAAAATAACAGGATTATTTATAAATCGTTCTGTCTGCTCTAATAAAGATTTAAGAATATAAATATCATGTTGTGTATATTCATTACAATTCACATGCTCGTATTTAACCATATTATTTAAAATGTTTAATTCTGCATCATGCGGTGAAATAATTTCCATTAATGGATAATTTTTCAATTCTTCGATTTCTATTAATTTATATTTATCTTCCTTGGTAACTACTTTTTTAACTTCGCTATTATTTTTTGTGTTTTTCATTTTATAACCTCTTTTTATTTCTTGAAAAATTTTTACTTGGTAGGAAGTTAAAGAGAGTTTTTATTTTTCTCTCTTTAACTTCCTGTAATTATATTAACATGATTTATTTACTATGTAAAGTATTTTATTTAAAAAAATTTAATTTTTTTCTTTCTAATTTTTAACTTTACCAATATAAAAGTTTAAACATATCATTATAGCCAATTTCCATTTTCGAGGCTCCGTTTTTAATACATTTAATAAAATTTTTGTAAAATGTATTAAATGTAATTTCTATAGTTGTATGATTACTTATCCTGTAAATACCATTTTCCTCTGAATTATAAAAACACGACCTAAAATAATAGGTATATCTTCCATATTTAAAATAAACTTGCATTCCAAATTTATTGGAATATATAACGACGTTGTTATAACCATTAAATTTTTTATCCGTTCTTTCTATTTCATTAATTTTGTTTCTTAATTTTTTTATCATTTTATAACCTCTTTTTATTTATCTTTTATTTAACTTCCTGTAATTATATTAGCATTGTTATTTAATTATGTAAAGTACTTTTTTTAAAATTTTTATTTTATTTTTTTTCTTGATAAAGATATTTTATTATCTTCCTACTAACTCTCTAAACATTAGATTTTATATTACTTGCATAATTTTATAACTTGGTATAAAATTTAAACAGGTATTTTATAACTATTTATGAAAAATTTTCAATTGTATACAAAATACATAAAATTGCGTAAAGTGCGCATATAGGAAACATAGTTGCTTATATAGAAAGTTAGGTACGTCTAACACTAGGGGTAGATAAACAAATGCGCAACACATTTGCCTATATAGGAATGAAATATCCCTAACGTGCGCATATACGCATGTAAGTTACTTAGTTGCGTAAAATTTGCGCTTTCATGGCACCAGTCTGCCCTGCTGTCGGAGCTTACGAAATATCACTATAAAAGCAAAATATCGCCGTGTGCGTGCGAAAGAACCAGGAATACCGCTATATTAACTCAAAATATCGCCGCGCGCGCAAGAAAAGAAAAACAAGATTCAAGAAATTTTTAGAAAGAGGTTAAAAATGGAAACTTTAACACGAGAAAAAAGAGGAACAAAAAAGGATTTAAACAAATTACATTCAGTTTTTGAAAAAGCGATTTACGCAAGAGGTGAAGTCAGTAATGATGTTGGTTTTGC
>CANRPF010000109.1 GCA_947632375.1 uncultured Bacilli bacterium | reverse complement strand
AAATAGGATTAAATTATAGCTATTTAAAGGGTATTTAAATTATAGTTATATCCGAGTTGGCAACCTAGGCGGTATTTTATTGTAATCGATTACATTTATAGGCAAAAAAATTGGGGCTTTTAACCCCCCCCCGATTTAATATTCATTGATATTATATTTTCCATATCCGCGCATCATTATAATGGCTGCGAATTTCTTAAGTTTGTCAGTTATAACTTCCCAATCGTTAGCTTTAATAACATTCCACCTTCTTAAGAATTCCATTATACTAATTTTTTCCTCGTCAGTTAAATTCGATTTAATCCATACCTTCTTGTCCCTAGCGTCAATGTTTGCCAGTTCTTTTCCTTCTGAAGTATCGATTAAAATAACTTTATAACTTTCAGTTCTAATATCCATTAGTTCATTATTAATTTTTTTAATATCGAATAACATGTTATACTCCTTTTATTAAAATTTAAATGTTTTAATGTTTTATTATAATTATATTATATACTCATTAAATTAGTTTGTCAATAGTTTTATTAAATTAATTTTATATTATTTTATTATAATTCTCCCCAATCTCGGTCGAGGTTATATTTAAATATCTCATCCCAAATTATAACGGTTCTATCTAAAATTAATTTTTGAGTATAATTGACTAGGCGACCATCATACCCATTAAATCTAAAACTATTAATATAATCGTATAATTCCATTAGTCTGTGTAGTTCGGCTTTTAAATAACTTTTATATCCTTTCATTTAAAACTCCTTTTTGTTTGTTTCTAATTATATTATACTAGCTTTTATCTTTTTTGTCAATAGTTTTATTAAACTTTTTTTGACTTTTTTCTAGTATAACCTTGGGGGGGGGCTTTATTTATCCCCCATTTGATTATACTAGTATTTTATCATTATATTTTATACTTGTCAATAGTTATTTTAAAATATTTTATAAAATTTTATTGACTTAATTAAGATTGAATAACTTAACTATTGATTATATTATACATTCAATTAATCAGTTTGTCAATAGTTATTTTAAATTAATTTTATAAAATTTTACTATTGGCAATTTGGCAATTTTCTAGTATAATAATTCTATTATTCAACTCGGATATTAAATAGTTATAATCATACCATGGTATGATACCGAGTTCAGATAGGTAGTTTAGCTTAAGCCTTTTTGACTTAAGCTGATTTAACTTATTTAAATATTTTACTTGAAATTCGATTAAATAACACCATTTAATGCGGTTATAAAATTTGATATATCAATCTTAATCGGATTAACTTCTTTCAACATTTGACCGATATTATACCGTACATTCGTTATATTTTTCCCTGTTGACATGTTAAATGTCGCATACCACGCATTTTGAGCATCTCGGATTTTGAATTTTACGATATCCCCATTCTGAATTAATTCTAATTTTTCCGATTTCGTGATTGCTTTTTTTGTACTGAATAATTTAGTTATATATTTAAACATTTTAAACTCCTTTTGTTTTATTCTATAATTATTTTAACTCATGTTTGATACTTTGTCAACTTCTTTTTTAAACTATTTTACTCAACTTAAACTTATCGGTACATTATCCCAATTTGTTCCATAGTGGGTAATGCCCCATACGTATAAATTTAATTTTTCATTATACATCAGAATTTCGTCCTCGGTATTATATATAATATTTTGAGCATCTGATTCTCTGATTATATACCATTGATAAACTTCTACAGGCTGTTCTGTATAATCGTGGTCTTGAAAACCGTCCTCATATTCTTCCCTTGTTATAAACTCACCATCCTCGTCCAAATATTCGTACAAATCTCCATTTGCTAACTCCCAATTTTCTACACCGGTTTCTTCTATAATATCATTACATAAAACTTTATTAATACTATAAAATTCTACAAAATCTGCATATGTTTTAATATCTTTATAATTCATTTTGTAACTCCTTTTTTGATTCTATAATTATTTTAACTCTTTAAATTATTGTAGTCAAGTCCTTTTTTAAACTTTTTTATAAATTTTTTACCTCAGTTAAAAACTAGGTGGTCTAATTTATAACTTAGCTATAAATTAGGTGGTATCTTATTTCAACCTCATATAATTTATAACTAAGGTATAAACTAGGTGGTATAATTTTTTTGTTACTATAATTATACCACGTTAAATTTTAGTTTGTCAAGTCCTTTTTTAAATTAATTTTAGTATGGTAAACATTCTAAAATCTCACCGTATTGGGTAAAATAATATTCAGTCATATAATCAGCGTCTTTAATATATTCCGCCACCATTTCGTTAATTATATTATCATTAAAAAATTTATTAATCTTTTCGAAATCAATGCCCTTTTTTTCAAATTTTAATATAACAAATTCTTCTGCGTTATTATAAATAATAGGTTCGCAATTTTCGAAATATTCAATTAAAGATAGTAACTCATTAAAATTGTTATTATTCATTAAATTAATTAAATAATTTTTAATTTCGTCAATATCTTCCATGTCCCAAATTTCGTCAGGTATTTCTACTAAAATATCATAAAATTCAATAACATTATCTTTTGTAGCTAAAAAGTCCTGTTCGACTAATTCTTGAACAAATCTGACTTTGTCATAGTCAAATAATCCATAACATCCTAACGTGTCAATTACAACATTAATTTCATTATTTTTCATTTTGTAACTCCTTTTTTGATTCTACAATTATTATAACTCTTTAAATTTTTGTTGTCAAGTCCTTTTTTAAACTTTTTTTAATTATTTTAATATTATATTTCGAAATTATATTTAAATATTTCATCCCAAATTATAACGGTTCTATCAATTATCATTTCTTGAATATAATTAACTAATCGACCATCATATCCATTAAATCTAAAATTATTAACATACTCATGTAATTTCATTAGTCTGTGTATTTCATTACTTAAATAATTTTTATAATTTTCCATATTATAACTCCTTTTTAATTCTATAATTATTATAACATTTTAAATTTTTATTGTCAACACTTTTTTTAAATTATTTTAATATTTTATCTAAAATTTTATTTAATACTTCTAATGGAATAGGTTCATACTCATTAAAACGGTAAAAACTAGCGTTTAAAACACTTGAATTAATATCTTTAAATTCAGTATAACTAATGAAGAACCTTCTATCATATTCAACAAATATATAATTAGAACCTAAATTATCAGTTGTCTTTTTAACCTTTCCGATTTCTGATAATTTATCTAATTTTTCTAATATTTCTTTTTTC
>CANRPF010000108.1 GCA_947632375.1 uncultured Bacilli bacterium | reverse complement strand
TACCACCCGCGCCGCCATCATTTATACTGTAATTCCCATAAAAACTTCCCATTATAAAAACTCCTTAATATACAAAGTCTACAATAGTGTCCGCGTCCGCGCCATCAGGGAAAACTAAACTTTCCACAGATACAACTTCATCTAATTCATAGATGCCAGTCTTTCCAATTTTTATAGTTGCATTATTAATCTTAACTTTCGTTCCTATTGCAGCTTGGATTCCTAGTTTAGATAATATTGGGGGCGTAGTTTCTGGAGTGAAAACAGATATAGCCCCATCAGGAGCTAGTAAATCTTGAGAATTAAATGGACCTACTACTTGCCCTACTCGTCCATTAAGTATCACTATACTGACCTCCTCACCATATACAATTAAAATTTATGACAATTCATTAATCACTCATGACCATGACCGCTTAATTACCTTATCATATATAATTTAAAAATTAACAATAAACATTTAAATACTTATGTCCATGTTATTAATATTGATTTTTTAAAAAAAATATTATATAATAACAATAGGAGAGTGATATAATGGATAAAGAAAACATTATAAATAGATTACATGAACACTTGGCGGAAGCTGGCAAATTTTATAATAAGGACAGAATACTTGGAATCTTTTTATGCGGGCCGCAGAATTATGGGACCGCGACATCCGCGGACCGCATCAATAGCAAAGTAATAATACTACCAACATTCTCTGACTTTTGTTTAATATCAGAGAAAATATCAAAAAAAGTTTCATTAAGCAATGGAGATCTTATTCATATTATAGATATTAGATTATATAGAGAAGCATTATTAAAACAAAATTTAACATTCCTAGAAACATTATATACAGAATACCGCATTATAGACCATAATTATTTAAATTTATTTTATTCATACTTAATAGACAATAGAGAAAGTATCTCCCATTATAATCGTGAAAGAATATTATTTAGTGTAACAAGTCAAATTAATAATATTCTTTCACAAAATCCATACGATTGTATTAATCTTTATAATGCACAAAGATTATATTATTTTATTGATAATTACTTTAAAGGTTTTCCTTATCAAGAATGTTTACAATTAACAAAAGATAAAAGAGAAAAATTAATATCAATTAAAATAGGTAATATCGTTCCAACAGATATAGATAAAAAAGCTTTAATGGAAGAACTTAAAGATAACACACAAGCTTTAATGTATAAATATATTTATAATAATACTTCCGCAAATAAAGCTACCGCGGATATTATTGATACCGCAATAATAGAAATCCTTAAAGCTTCTTTTAAAGAAGTAGAAGTAAAAGAATCTATATCAAAACAAGACTTTATGAAAACATTAACTAATACAGAAACTAAAGCATATTATTCTATTATAAAAGAAATAGGCGTAGAAGGTAATATTACTATATCTAAGCTAGTTGAAAAGAATCCTATCTCCCGCCCCGTATACAATAATCTTATAGCAAAACTTAAAGAAAAAGATATAGCTTCAGTAATTAATATGGGTACAAAAGGAACATATATAAAGATACTTAATCCTGAGCTAAGGGCGGATGCTCTTGAACATTCTTAAAAAATATATTATAATATAATAAATAAATAAAGAAAGGATTAATATAATGAAGCATTTTATAATTGATTGGTACGCTAATGAAAAATATATAGATCCTATTCCTCGTCAAACACAAGTATCTACAATAGATATGCAGAATGCAATGTATGTGTTTAAGGCGGCAATGGGGTCATTAAAAAACAAAACAATTAATTATATCCAAGAAGTGACGCCCGCGGGCGCCGCGATTGGAGAGAAAATATTCCCGCAGAAAGAAGAAAAACAAACAACTGAAGCAACACTCACTAAGGAAGTAGTATAATAAAAGGATGAGTAAAATACTCATCCTTTATTTTTATTAAAAATAATGTTATAATATTATTATAGAATAAAGGAGGGATATGTATGACATTTGAGGATTTTATATCTTATGATGAAAATTCTAAGTTAGCTAAAAAAGCTAGGATATTAACTCAACCTGTTGTAGATAAGGATGCTAAAAAACAAATTAAAAAAATATCTAAAAAAATATATAGAGCTGCTAAAAGAGGAAAGACAGAGTGCTGGGTTGATGGAAATTATAATATTCTTGTATTAAATTATTTTGAGCAGGAAGGATTCAAATGTAATTATATATATGGTTCATATGTAATTAAATGGAAAACTGCTTATTAACTTTCTCTATTGTATCTTATAAAAGAAAGGGGTTATAAATATGTTTAATTTTATTTTTCCGAAGTTTCATTTTAATGTAGAGAGATGGAAATGGAATAAAGAATTTAAAATTTATGTATCTAATTTTGGACATTTTAAAGATAAATATAAGAATAATATTCCAGTAAAGATTAAACAAAATGGTTATTGTCAAATTAAAACTGAATATGGTTATAAACTAGTTCATAGATTAGTTATGTTGACATTTAAACCAATCCCCAATGCGGAAGAACTTACAGTTGATCATTTGGATCATAACAAAAGAAATAATAGAGTAGATAATCTTGAATGGGTTTCTGATAGAGAAAATTTTAAAAGAGCAAACAATGATTATGTTTCTCTCTTTGAAGAAATTGAAGATAAAAATCAAATTATCAATGGTTTAGGTATGAGATTTGATTCTTATGAAAGTGCCGCGAATTGGCTTATTAAAAATTATATGATCAAAGATAAAGCTCCTATTCCTAGCACTAATAAAATTATAAAGAAAATTAAGAAAGCTATTATAAGTAATGAGCCTTATTGTCATATTATATGGCAAGCAAAGAACACTTCAATTTGATTTTCAATTAAAATTATTATATAATATTATTATTATAATAAAACAAAAGGAGAATAAGATTATTATATGAGCAGATATGAAGATGATTATTCTAATGGAAGTAATATGAGACAGAAAGACCTAGTTTTAGCAATAAATGAATTTTGTTTTCTTCAAAATAAAACAAATGGAGCTATTAAAACCTATACTGGGCCTATTATGTTGACTATTAGCCAGCAAGAATCGCTGGTGTATTTTAATTCAAAAACAAAACAGTTTGAAGAGACATCTGATTTTAATAAAGCAAAACAGTTATTTGTTTCTGCTCCAGAAGGTTGGTATGTAGTTTTAAAAAATCCTAGTAAGGATGAGACACATCCAGAGCCAGCAAAAGCAGTAAATAGTCCTGAATTGCGGATTGGGCGTAAGGTGAATATATCTGGACCATGTTCATTTTCACTCTTCCCTGGTCAGATGACTAAGGTTGTGTGCGGGCACCGCTTGAGAAGTAATCAGTACTTGCTTGCACGCGTATATGACGCGGACGCTGCGACTAATAACATGGCTTCCGCGACTATTCTTGATTCAAAAGGCGAAGAAGTAGAAACCAAAACTGAAAAGTATTACG
>CANRPF010000107.1 GCA_947632375.1 uncultured Bacilli bacterium | reverse complement strand
TATAATATTGGATTTATAGAAGATGAAAATGGAAATATATTCGGAGATAGAAAACAAAGTTTATCTGAAATTACAGAAAATTATGACTTTTTCTGTGATAATAACTTACTTTACTTAAAATTAGAAAAAAATCCTAAAGAATTAGGAAAAATTAAATTTGCAACAACAACTATGTTGGTTAGAGCTAGTTCAAATTCAATATTAGATGGCTTAATAATACAAAATACTGGAGCACATGGAATTTCAAAAAAAGATGAATATATTTCAAATGTATATATTAAAAACTGTATATTACAGAATATAGGAGGAGGACTACAAAAACCAGAAACATTTACTAGATATGGAAATGCAATAGAATTCTGGAATCAGTCCAATAATACTGTTGTAGAAAAATGTATTATAAGGAATATCTATGATGCAGGATACACACTCCAAGGAAATGCAATAACATCAACAAAAGGATATGAAAATAACATATGTAGAGATAATATATTTATTAATTGTAGTTATCCGATAGAAATATTTGGAACAAATAATGGAAGTATTGAAAATATTAAATTTAAAAACAATGTAATTAGTAACAATATAATAATTAATCAAGGAAGAGGTTGGGGAACTGAAGTTAGACAAGAATTATATAGTTCTGCAAATTTAGTTGTATGGACATTACCAAATACAGCTAATGGAATAAATTTTTGCAATAATATAATATATAATAGTTGGAAACTGTATTATAGAAGTAGATATACAACAGTAGATACTTATAAAAAATTTATAGTATCAGATAAAAATACATATTATTTAAACAGTAAAACTGTATATTTTATGGATGAGTATTTTCACAGTAATAAAGAAATTTTATCAACTTATGATGTTGATAAGAACTCATCTTTTACTACAGTATCAAATAATGAAATAGATTTACTGTCAGACAAAAAAATATTAAATTCAAATAACTATGATAGAATATTTGAATATTATAACAATTTTGATGCCATGTATAAGAGTAAAAGCGAGTTAAATGATATAATAAATGAAATAAAAAAAATTAGTGATAATGCAAAATATTCAACTATGTTTGAAAATGAATCTGTTAAGGAAAATGTAAAAAACTGTATAAATAATATTGAGCAATTCTATCAAGATTTCGAATTATCTAATAAAAATAATTTAAAGAAGATATATAATGGAATTTATGAAATAATTAATACAATAATAAATGAAGCTGAATCTAACAATATAGAATATTTTACAGACTATAAATTAGAATGTATATTGAATGACATAGAAAAACTAAATGAAAAATTTAAAAAAGTATTTTCATATTATATATTAAAAGATGATATTTCTAGCAATGAAATAGCATTTAATTTAAATGATACTATTAATAAATATAATACAAATACTACCTTAATGAGTAATGCTAGAAACTTTATATTAGAATCACGAGATTTGTATTTAGAAAATATACAAAATAAAGATGCATACTTAAATTATTTGAATAAAAATAGAATATTAAATTTGTGTAATATATCAAAGACTTTAATGCAATATAATAATAATTTAGAAGAGGAAAAGTCAAAGATAAAATTAGTTTATAACCAAGATAAAAATAAAAGCACTACAAAAGAAATGATCGTAAAAATAGAACATGGAGAAAACACAAAAATCATAAATAATGAAGGAAATAATATGTATACATTTTATAAAAATGGATCATTTACTTTTAACTTATCAATAAAAAGTAAAATACATGCATTAGCCATATCAATAAAAAATATAGAAAATAAGGAATCTACCAATATTAATGTTATGGATTTAAATAAAAAAGAAGTTAAATCATCACAAATTGAACTTGTAGGAAACTTAAATACATCTAATACATTATTTCTAATAATAAATCATATATTAATAATTTTAGTATTTATAATATTATCTATAATATTCTTTATAAAATATAAAACTATAATTAAATAATAAGTAATAATAGTCTATATTAACTGTTTAAAAGTTACATCTAAAAATAACAGTTATAGACTATTATTTTTTAGACAATTGTGTTTTTTTTTAATTTATGCTATATTAAAAAAAATAATTTATAAATAAACTAAATTATTATAAAATATAAGACTATAAATAATTAAAAATTATTAGTAGAAAGTTTATAGGGAATCTTTGAAAAAAACTAAAATTTTACATAAGGAGAAATGATTATTTAAGTTATTAAATATATCATAAAAATATTAATATGGAAAATAATCAATTAATTTCAATAGTTGTTCCAATTTATAATGTAGAAAAATATTTAGATGATTGTATAAAATCAATAATAGGACAAACATATAAAAATATAGAAATTATTTTAGTAGATGATGGCTCAACAGATAAATCGGGAGAAGTTTGTGAAAATTATGCTAAATATGATAAAAGAATAAAAGTTATTCATAAAGAAAATGGAGGATTATCTGATGCACGAAATGAAGGATTAAAAATAGCAAATGGTCAGTATATAACATTTATAGATTCAGATGATTATGTTAACGAAGAATTTGTTGAAATTCTTTATAAATCAATAAAAAAATATAATGCAGATATATCCATATGTAACTATGATTTAATTGAGGAAAAATCTACTTATAGAAAAGAAAATAAGAAAAATATAAAAGATATTACTCAACTTGATAATAAAGAATGCTTAAAACGAACATATTCTAATGAAAAAGGAATGGAATTTCTAGCTTGGGCTAAATTATATAATAAGGATTTATTTGTAAAAAACTGTATAATTTATCCAAAAGGAAAAATTCATGAAGATACATATACAACATATAAACTGATATATTATTCCAAAAATATTGTATATAATGATGTATCATTATATTATTACCGAAAAAGAAATGGAAGCATTATGAATTCAAATGTAAGTATAACAATATTAGATGGATTAGAAGCAACAAAAGAAAGTTGTGAATTTTTTGAAAAAAATAAAGAAAGTGAATTATTAACTTTAGCATTTAATGATTATATGAGAAAAAGCCTAGAAGTATATTATAAAATTGAAAATAAATATGAAAATAAAAATAAAATTAATATATTAGATTATATAGTTTCTGAAGGAAAGAAAAATTTTAGAAAATATATAAAGAAAATTAATTACTCAATAAAGAAAAAGATATTTTATTATGTATTTTTATTTTCAACTAAATCATTCAGAAAAATCTTATTGAAAATACTATTTAAGTAAAGGAATGATTGTTGACTTGAAAACATTTATTACTATTCCTTTTTATTAAGGTAAAAACTTAATAAAAATATAAAAAAGCCCAAAAAAGTAAATTTTGATACTCTTTATTGGACTTTTGCTTTTTTATTTTTATATTTTTTTGTTATATCTAAATATTTGTAATATATTGCAAATATTTAGATAGTATGATATATTTTTTTTATTAAGTTTTTACCTTAATAAAAAGGAGTTTAGAAAATGAATAGTAATAAGTTAAATATTTGCATAATAGGA
>CANRPF010000106.1 GCA_947632375.1 uncultured Bacilli bacterium | reverse complement strand
TAAAAATAAATATTGGTACAAAAGCTTATCCTAAAACATATTTTGGTGAAGAAATGTATAATCAAGTTCCTTATATTTCAAAGGATATTTTAGATGAATTATTAAAGTTATAATTTTTAATAAAAGATTAAAAATTATAACTAATAATAGAAAGTATTTTGATATTATCTAATCATTTAATATAGCAGCACTTGACAAAGTATTATGGTATTGGTAATATCTTTTGTGAAATTAATTTTAATGGAGGTAGTATTTATGGTATTTTCTTCTACAGTTTTTTTGTTTTTATTTTTACCTATTACATTAATTATTTATTATAACCCATTTATTAAAAGTCGAAAATTTAAAAATTATTTTTTACTATTAGCCAGTTTATTATTTTATGGTTATGGTGAACCATTATTTATTTTTTTAATGTTGTTTTCGATTTTAATTAACTATTTATTGGGATTAAAAGTTGCAGGTAAAAATCATAGGAAATTATATGTTAGTTTAGCATATGCTTTTAATTTGTTTATATTATTTGTTTTTAAATACTTAACTTTTTCAATTGAAACTATTAATGCGTTATTAAAAACAAATATTGTTCTTAAAATAAGCTTGCCTATTGGGATTTCCTTTTTTACATTTCAAATATTGTCTTATGTTATAGATGTATATAGAAAACCAGAGAAAGTTCAAAAAAATATTTTTAATGTTGCTTTGTATATTTCATTATTTCCACAGTTAATTGCTGGACCAATAGTTAGATATGAAACTATAGCAGATGAACTTACTAATAGAAAAGAAAATTTAAAAGATTTTACGAATGGTGTTTATCGTTTTGTTTTTGGACTTGGCAAAAAAGTACTAATAGCAAATTATGTTGGTTTAATTGCTGATAATGTTTTTTATAATATTTCTTTTGGTTCAATATCTGTAGTTACGGCTTGGATAGGGGCAATTGCATATACACTACAAATTTATTTTGATTTTTCTGGATATAGTGATATGGCTATTGGATTAGGAAGAATGTTTGGTTTCCATTTTGAAGAAAACTTTAATTATCCATATATTGCAAATTCTATAAAAGACTTTTGGCGTAGATGGCATATTTCTTTATCTAATTGGTTTAGAGATTATGTATATATCCCATGGGGGGGGGGGCATGTTAGTGGTTTAAGACATGTTTTTAATTTATTTATAGTATGGCTATTTACTGGATTATGGCATGGAGCAAATTGGACATTTATAATATGGGGATTATATTACTTTATACTTCTATTAATCGAAAAGAAAACTAATGTTATAAAAAAAATGGGAAAATTATCTCATATTTACACATTATTTTTTGTAATAATATCTTGGGTTATTTTTAGAGCAGACAATATTGGAATGGCTATAAATTATTTAGGAAATATGTTTGGTATAAAGACTGTATTTATCGATCAAATGGCTTTAGATTATGTAAATGTAATTGGATTAATTATACCAATTGGAATAATTTTATCTACTCCAATTATAAAAAATATATGGTATAAAATAAAAATAAATGAAAGCTTAAAGATTTTTATCAAAACAATTGCTGTATTAATTATATTTATTTTATCATTATTGGCATGTATTAGTTCAACTTATAATCCATTTATTTATTTTAATTTTTAAGATGGGAGGTTTAAATAAATGAAAAGTGAAAAAATTGAGTGTATTGGTAGTTTCATTATTGTAGGAATATTGTTAATTATGATGATAATATCATTATTGTTTACAATTCTTCCTAAAATATTGGTTGGATTAAATCTAAGTAATGATAAAATTAATAATTTTTTTCAAATTGTAGAATCAACTCCAAAAATTGACTTTGAAAAAATTTATCCTTTTGAAAAAAAAGAATTTAAAAAAAATACATCGTTAATAAATAAATATTTAAATACAGTAGACTATGTTAAAAATAAATTAGAAGGCAATACATCAAAAGGATTATATGGTTATGAAAAATTAATTGAATTTTCATACATATATAATAATTTAATATCATATAAAATTGTATCTAATAATCTTGATTCACGAATTGAAGTTGAAGATGGAAACTTTACAAGTATTGGAAAGAAAAAAGATATGTCATATTGTTCAAATGAATTAATTAATTTTTCTAATTATTTAGAAGAATTAAATATTAAAAATATATATATTCAAGCTCCATTTAAATTACCAAAAGACCAAAAAATTCCATTAATTTATCATGATTATACTAATGATAATATGGATGATTTATTAAATATGATAAGTGGTAAAGTTAATTATATAGATTTAAGAGAAAATATTAAAAATAATAATCTTAATCACTTACATTTATTTTTTAAAACTGATCATCATTGGTTACCAGAAACGGGATTATGGGCTAGTCAAGAAATTTCAAAATATTTAAATAATAATTATGATTTAAATCTGGAAATTGATAATATAGCCAGTGATAAATTTAATTATAACGTTTATGAAAATATTTTTTTGGGTTCTGCTGGTAGATTTGTAAGTTTAGCAAATGCTAAACCAGAAAATATGACATTAATAACACCAAATTATTATACAAAGCTAAATATAAAAATTCCTCAGTTATCTCTTGATAAAACTGGAACATATGATGATACATTAATAGATTGGGAACAGCTTCAATATAAAAATTATTACAAAATAGACCAATTTAGTTCATATTTGTACGGTAATAAGCAATTAATAGAAATTAAAAATGAAAATGTTCACAACAATAAAAAAATATTATTATTAAAAGATAGCTTTAGTAAAGTTGTTGCACCTTTTTTGGCATTAGAAAATGAGTATTTATCAATTATTGATTTAAGAAATTTTAATGGAAGCTTAAAAGGTTACATAAAAGATTATAATCCTGATTTAGTAATTGTTATGTATAACGGTTCATTATTAGTTGATGAAAATGATAAAAATGAAGAAGCATATTTATTGTGGGATAATTTGAATAAATGATAAAACAAAGGAGTAGATGTAAAATGAAAATTGCAGTAGCAGGAACAGGTTATGTTGGTTTATCTTTAGCAATTTTATTAAGTGTTAAAAATAAAGTTGTTGCTTTAGATGTTATTGAAGAAAAAGTTGATATGATTAATAATCGTATATCACCAATTAAGGATGAATATATTGAAAAATATTTTAAAGAAAAAGATTTGAATTTAAGAGCAACACTTGATTATCGTGAAGCTTTTAAAGGTGCTAAGTATGTTATTATTTCAACACCAACAAATTATGATGAAGAATTAAATTATTTTGATACTTCTTCTGTTGAAGATGTTATTGAAAAAGTTTTAAGTATGGGTTTAAAAGACTGTACAATGGTTATTAAATCAACTATACCTGTTGGTTTTGTAGAAAGTATGAAAGAAAAATATCATATTGATAATTTGATGTTTTCTCCTGAATTTTTAAGAGAAGGCAGAGCTTTATATGATAATTTATATCCATCAAGAATTATTGTTGGTGGTAAAAATGAAGAAGCTAAAATCTTTGCTAA
>CANRPF010000105.1 GCA_947632375.1 uncultured Bacilli bacterium | reverse complement strand
AGTTAAGTATACTTCTGGATATATGCATCTTTTAACTATAAATGTTAGTATTGGAGACCAAGTAACTACTAATACTGTAGTTGGTACTGTCGGTGGAGGAAAGGGTACTAGAAGTTATGATAGTTGTTCAACAGGAGCTCATTTACACTTTATGATTGCAACAGGTTGGTATGGTTCAACTTATACTTCATATAGTACTTATTTGGCGCATCTTTTAAATGCTAAAGATATTTTGAAACTTCCTAATAAAGGAACATATTGGTATAGTAGATTCTAAAAAAACTATAATTTTTAAAATTATAGTTTTTTATATTTCTCTCATTAATTGAGCATTTTTATATGGATTTTTTTTATCAATTCTATCTACGAATAATATTCCATTTAAATGGTCCATTTCATGTTGGAAAGCTACTGCAATATCTTCTCTTACTCTTATTGTAAATTTATTTCCATTAATATCATAAGCTTCTACAGTAATTCTTGCGTGTCTAGGTACAATACCTTCAACAGGTCTATTCACACTCAAACATCCTTCACCTTCGCCAACATATATTAATTCTTCACTTTTAGATATTATTTTGGGATTAATTAATATATATCTTTTAAATTTTCCTTTTTCAAGTTCTTCAGATATAACAAATATTCTTTTTAAAATACCAATTTGTACAAAAGATAATCCCATACCAGCTCTTAAATTATATTTTTCAATATATTCATCTATTTGACTCATTTCTAAATATAGTAAAGAATCCATTATTAATTGTTTAGTTTCTTCATCTAATGGAAAAGTAACTTCTTTACTTACTTGTCTTAATATTTTATTAGATTCATCTAATATTTTTATATTTGGTAGTTTCATAATTCTCACCTGTATACGATATTTTAACAAAAAAAACTAAAAAAAGCAATCAATACCACATATTAGTAAGATTGCCATCAACTCCATATACACTATCCATTAACATAATATTTGCAAAATTTTCTACAGCTTCCCTTTGAGTATATTTTTTAATAACTACACCTTTTAAATATGGAAGAGATTCTGCAACATATAGATTTTTATTTTCATCAATTCCAACTATCATAGCCATATGACCAAAATATGCTATTAAATCTCCAACTTTAACTTCTCCTGAATTAAGTAGGGATAGACTTATAGGTCTTTTCTCTCCAAGATCATATAAATCATCATCACGTTCTAATAAATCACCAGCGCCTACATCTCCAACATCAAAACCACCATTATATAAAACCCATGATATAAATCCACTACAATCTAATCCATTAGCTCGCATCTGTCCTACATAATAACCAAAATTTTCTTTATCTTCAAAATTTTTTAATTTACAACCCCAAGCTGCAGGACCTACTAAACTATCAGAAATTTCATTATATTTTTCACTACTTAGATAAAGTCCTTTATGATAATATCTTCCTTCACCATCAATATGTTTAGCTGGTGGATAATTTTTTAATCTACCATTTTCATAAAAATATGCAATTCTATATCCAAAACTTAATGTTAGGAATCTAGCTGCTTCTACTGCAGATGCTCTTGATGGATATACAACATCATTCAATCTATCTTGTAAAGTATCATCTATTAATTTATTTTCTGTACTAGTAAATGAATTACAACTAACATATTCTTTCTTTTTATTAAATTCAGTAGGTCTTGGTACTATACCTTTTACTATATATAATTTTGATTTAATTTCTTTATTATTTGGTAAAGTAATTACTAATTCAGTTTCACCTGGTTTTAAACCCTTAACTGTATTTAATTCTGATGTAGCATACTCACTACTAGCGACAGATAATTTATAATCTACATTATCTTCATTATTTATATTAATATTTATATTTTCTTCTATACCAACATAATAAGCTTCTTTTTGAAATGAAACATTATATACAATTTCTTTTTCTTTAAAAATAGGTATTTCTTCATTATTAACAAAATAATAATAAGCACCTATAGATAATAATACTAATAATAAAAACGTTATTATTGAAAGTATAATATAAGTTTTAGTTTTATTTTTTTTATTATTTTTCTTCTTCTTTTTAGTATTACTTTTCTTTTTAGGTAATTCTATATCTTTTTTTTCTTTAGGTAATTCAATATTTTTAGTTTTATTATTTTTAACTTTAGGTAATTCTACGGTTGTATCTTTTGTTTTAGCATCATTCTTTTTCATAAAAAATACTCCTATACCAATATACTCATCTAAATTCTATCAAAAAAACTAATGATTGTAAATTATAAAAATATAATATATAATGTATTAAAGGTGAATTTATGAAAAAAAATTTCATAGGCAAATTAATTACAATAATTCTTATAACTTTTGTTACTATTGAATCTGGTATTGCAATAGGATATTTTATATTATCTAGAATAGATTATAGTAAATTTGGTTATATAGAATTATATAAACAATAAGGTGTATAATATGAAAAAAAATTTTATAATGATTTTGTGTTTATCTACAATAATTGCATTTATGATAGGTGTAATTGTAATTATGAAAGGTGATAAAACTATATCATATACAGAAGATGAAATTAAATTTAAAGAAGAATATGAATCATTAAATGGTACTGATTATGAAAGTACTAATTTAGTTAATATAAATATAGATTCTGATAATCATATAAAATATTTATATGACTTTAATATATTAGAATACTTAAAAGAAAAAGATTGTATAATATTTTTTGGATGGCCTCAAGATAATTATTCTCGTACTGTGTTACCTATATTAATAGAATCTATAAAGAAAAATAAAATAGATAATTTATATTATTTTAATTTTAAAACATTAAAAAGTTCTTATGAAAATAATAACGATATTGGAAAAATAGAACTATATAATAATATAATGGATTTTTTAAAGATAAAGGGTGAAGTAAGAGAAATAATACCATCTACAGTAGTATTTGTTAAAAATGGAAAACTTATTGGAACTCATGAAAAAAGTTTAGACTATTTAACTTATGCATCTGAATTATCAGAAAGTGATAAAAAATCTTTAGCAAGTATTTATAATGACTTAATTAAAACTTGGGAAAATAAATAAAAAATTAGAAATAGTTTTTTGACAAAATGCATAAAATATGATATAATGTAAGTATGTGTGGTGCATTATGCTAGTCATAAACACTATTTGAAGATGGGGCTAAAAATTCATCAATTGTACATAAGACACTTTGTATATTTGCTTTAACTGCCCAAGTTAGGGTGAATATATGATTTTAAATTTAAGGATCGTTGTAACGGCATACAACTATAATCCTTTTATTACGTCACACAGTAAAAAAATGTGCATGTCGTGAGTGGTTATATGGGATTTTATATGAAAATATAACTGCAAAAGCGAATAAGAATAGGTTAGTTATGTTAAGGAAAACTTCTAGCGTGTTAAGTTATAAGTATTGAAGTGCGGACTAAGTGGTAATCGAGTAATTAAAAAGGTGACTTTTAGTTATTTTCCATAAAGGAGAAATCGCCATAGGGTAACCGAAGGAGGAAAATAGAGAAATTCAACTCGACCAAAGCCGTAAAATTAATTTATAATAGACCATACAATAAATTCCAACTTAATATAAGGGGTG
>CANRPF010000104.1 GCA_947632375.1 uncultured Bacilli bacterium | reverse complement strand
TAAATTGCTTGGAAGATATTATATATGATTCTAAAATTAACTGCACAACTTCTGTGCACTTTCAAAAATAATCTACAGAAAGAAATTAGAAGATTTGTAATCTTCTTTTTTGATTGCTTTTTAATATAATTTAAATTATAATATATATTATGATAGGGTGATTATATTGAAAGCATTAGTAATAAGTAAACCGATATATGATTTTGTACTTCCATTAGTAGAATTTCCTCAAGATGGAGATACTTTTGTAATAGATAGTTGCGTAAATACTTTATCAACTCCAGGTTGTGTAGCAGCTTGTACTTTAGGTAAATATGGTATAGATACAAGTTTTACAGGAGTAGTTGGAGAAGATGAAGAAGCTAAAAAAATAAAAAAATTATTAGAATCTTATCAATTAGATTGTAAATATGTTGAAACAAATTATGAAGAACATACATGCATAGGATATAAAATATATAATTCTAAATCTAATAAATTTACTACAGTTAATAAATTAAGTTTAAAAAGTGATTTAACTAAATATAAATATGAATTTATTCCTGATAAAATTATAATGGATGATAGAGATTATACAGCTAATGTAGCAGCTTTGAATAATTTCCCAGAAGCTATGACAATATTTATAGGAGAAAGATTTGGTCAAGATACATTAATATATTGTAATAAATGTAAATATATAATTTGTAATTTGAATTTTGCAAGTACTGCTACAGGCGTTGTAAATGGTCTTAATAGAAATAAAAATATCGTAACATTATTTCAAAAATTTATAGATTTATATAGTGCTAATTTAATTATTAAATTAGATAACTTTGATGTTTTATATGTACTTAATGATGAAGTAAGAATAATAAAAAATGTAAATAAAAATATTGCTAATAAAGAAAATGTATTTTATGGATTATTATCATACTTCTTAATAAATGATTATGATGTAGAAACTGCTATTAAATTAACAAATAAAGCTATGTTATCAAGTGCTAATGAAATAGATATATTAAAAGATATACCTGATTATTCAGTAATAGAAAAAATAAAAACTGAACAAGCTAATATTGTTAAAGAACAAGAAAAAATGCAAAATGCTGCACCAGCAACTAATAATGTTGCACAAAATAATACTAATGCTACACCACAACAACAAAATCAAGTGAACGAAACAGTGCAAACAACACAAACGCAAGCAAATGCACAACAAGTTCAAAATGTACAACAAGCTAATGTACAACAAACAGCACAAGTACAAAATACTGCACCTGCTCAAAACGTAGCACCACAACAAGTAGCAAATAATCAAAATAATTCGAATGTAAACGGGGTTAACAATGGTCAAAGTGTATGACCCTTTTTTAGATATTTTACCAAAAAAAGACTTTCATGGATTTAATAGAGATATGGTAAAGTATGAATTAGATGTTTTTATAAATGATAATATAAAATTAAAAAATAAAAAAATTATTGTAGTTCATGGAAAAGGTGAAGGTATAATTAAAGATGAAGTTCATTTGTTATTAAAAAATGATAAAAGAGTTAAAAATTTTTATATAGATACTTTTAATACAGGATGTACTATAATTGAACTAAATTAATTAATATGCTAAAATATGTCTCTTAGAGGGGAGTTGAATAATATGTTTGTAGATGAAGTAAGTTTAAAAGTTGAAGCAGGACGTGGTGGTGATGGTTGTACTTCCTTTAGAAGAGAAAAATATGTTGAAATGGGCGGTCCAAATGGTGGTAATGGAGGTCGTGGTTCAGATATTATTTTTGAAACAGAAGAAGGCTTAAAAACGCTTATAGATTTAAAAATGATGAAACATATTAAAGGAATTAAAGGAGTAAATGGAAAAGGTAGCGATAGACACGGAAAAAATGCAGAAGATATTATTATAAAAGTTCCATTAGGAACAACTATATTAGATGCTGAAACAAACCTTGTATTAGCTGATTTAGTTAAACCCAATGAAAGAGTAATCGTTGCAAAAGGTGGCCGTGGTGGTCGTGGTAATAAAGCATTTGCAACACATGATAATCCAGCTCCCAAAATGAGTGAGTTAGGTGAACCAGGTGAAGTTAAATTTATAAAATGTGAACTTAAATTATTAGCAGATGTCGGACTTGTCGGAATGCCAAGTGTAGGTAAAAGTACTATTTTAAGTATGATTAGCGCTTGTAAACCAAAAATTGGTGCATATCACTTTACTACATTAAGTCCTAATTTAGGAGTAATAAAATTAAATGATAATAGATCATTCGTAATGGCTGATTTACCTGGTTTAATAAATGGAGCAAGTACAGGAGTAGGATTAGGAGATAAATTTTTAAAACATGCCCTAAGAACAAAAGTTATTGCTCATGTAATAGATATGGGTGCTTATGAAGGAAGAAATCCAATCGAAGATTACGAAAATATATATAATGAATTAGCTAATTATGATGAGAGATTAATAAAAAAGCCTAGTGTAGTAATCGCAAATAAAATGGATTTAGAAAATGCTAAAAGAAATTTAGAATTATTTAGAGAAAAATATCCAGAATTAGAAATATATGAAATAAGTGCAGCCTTAAATCAAGGATTTGATACTTTAATTTTACGACTTGCTGATATAGTAGATAATACTTCATTAGAAGATCTTTATAAAAAAGAAGAATATTCATCTCATATATTATATAAATTTAATGATTCTTTACCATATACAATAACTAAAGAAGATGATATATGGATAATAAAGGGAAAAGAAATTGAAACTTTATTTGAAATGACAAGATTTGATGAAGATGAATCAGTTGCACGTTTTGCAAGAAAATTAAAAGGTATGGGTATAGACGATGAATTAATAAAACTAGGAGCTAAAGTAGGGGACGAAGTACAAATAAAAGATTATATTTTTGAATTTAAAAATTAGAAATCTATTTAAAAAGATTTCTAATTTTATATTGGGTTAAATAATAAAATTTAACTTTCTTAAAAGAAGAAGATTTTAATACTAATTTATAAAAAATATAATCTAAAGAAAATATATTTTTAAAACTTTTTTTATTTATATTACTTACCATTTCCATAAATACTTTATCTTTTAATAATTTATTATATTCATTTTCAGCCTTTGTTATATCTTTCTTAGATAAAGGATAAATATAAGAAATTATAAAATAATAACATAAATAGCTAGTTAAATCTTTATATTTATTTTTTAATTCTTTATTTAAAGCTTTATATAAATTAATAATACTTTTCTTATTTCTTTCATAATATTTTATATTTTTAGAACCCATACCATTAATTATATAATTATAAGTATATAAATTACTAAAATAAATAGTTTTACAATGTAAGAATAACTTTACATAAAAATCTATATCTTGATGAACAAATAATAATTCATTAAATGTAATATTATTCTTTATTAATAAATCTTTTTTTATTAATAGTACCCATAAATAACAACCCATTTTTTGCATTAAAGCATCTTCTATAAGAGAACTTCTTAAATCATCATTAACTTTATAAATGCCTTCATAATTTACTTTCTTTCCCTCATATTTATTATCATTTTTTATATAGTAGTAGCTAGTTCTAACAATATCAGAATTAAACTGAATCATTAAATTAAGCATAGTTTCTAAAGCATTAGG
>CANRPF010000103.1 GCA_947632375.1 uncultured Bacilli bacterium | reverse complement strand
TGTTCCAATAGGGTATAATGCTATCGGCGGTGAGGCAGGACGTGAAGGTGTAATTCCTTTGACGGATACTCAACAAATGTCTTTATTAGGTGAAGCAATTGGTAAGTATATTAATATTAATTTAACTAATATAACTAAACTTGATAATAGACAAATTGCTAGAGAACAAAAAGTAATTAATGCTCAAAATGACTTCGCATTTAATAAGTAGGAGGTGATATAATGTTAATAAACAAAGATAGTTTTAAAGTAAGAGGTTGCGATAACATTATAAATTATATTGCCGAAATCGAATATGGATATAATAAATTATGGGGCAATGATACTGGTAGAAATATGGCAGGTACTAATAGTGGAACATTTTTAGGAGTGTTTCCTAAACTAAAAGTAACATTTTTAAAAACAACTCAAGAGCAATTAGAGGAGCTTGCACAAGTTCTAGATGAAGCTACTCAATATGTTACTTACTACGATCCTAAATTAAAAAGATTATATGAGATGGATACATATACTGGAGATTGGGCGACAAGGAATAGAAACACATTTACAAATGTCGCTAAAGCAAATGAAAGTTTTGAAATAAGTTTTATTGCAAATAGGAGGCGACCTGATAAATGAAAAAACATAGCCAAGAATTTAAAGAAAAAATTAAAGAATTTGGACGACAACTAGACAGTAAAATAACTTATGATAAAGTAGAGTTAGGTGGAGAGCAATTAAATGCTGTTACACCTAACTTTCAAAGTGCATTACTTAAATCAGTTATGAAAGAACTTGATATTGATAGTAATGTAGAAATACCAGTCGGAACTATTGTAAATTATAAATTGGGTGTTTTATTAAGCAGTGGTGATTATGAATATTTAGATTATGGCAATTATCAAGTTTATTCCTGTGAGAAGCAAGAAGATACTAATAGTTATAATATTGTTGCTTATGATAAAATGCTTAATTCAATGATTGAATATACAACTTTAAAAGACACAAGTAAGCAATTTCCAATGAGTGTTAGAGATTATATTGGAGCAATTTGTAATGATATTAATTTAGTTTTTAAAGATAGTGAAACAGAATTTGCTAATTATGATAAGGTTATTCAAAGTGATTTATATGCTAATCTAGGTTACACTTATAGAGATATATTAGATGAATTAGCACAAGTTACTGCAAGTAATATTATTATAAATGATAAAGACCAAGTCGAAATTAAATATATAACTGATACTGGGGATACTATTGATAAAGAATATTTAAAAGATATTAATGTAGCGTTTGGCGAAAAATATGGTCCAATTAATAGTATTGTATTAAGCAGAAGTGCCGGTGCTGATAATGTATATCTTCAAGATGAACAAAGTATTGCTGATAATGGATTACATGAATTAAAAATAAGTGATAATCAAATAATGAATAATAATGATAGAAGTGATTATTTACCTGATATTTTGGAAAAATTAAATGGGCTAAAGTTTTATATAAATGATTTCTATAGTACAGGTATTTGCTATTATGAGGTAGCTGATAAATATAACATTAAAATTGGAGATGTTACATATTCTTGTGTAATGTTTAATGATGAAATTCAAGTTGCTCAAGGTTTAGAAGAAATAATATATACTGAATTGCCAGAGCAAGCCGAAACTGATTATACTAAAGCTGACAAGACTGATAGAAAAATAAATCAAACATATTTAATTGTTGATAAACAAAACCAAAGCATTCAAGCTGCTGTTGAAACTGCTGAAGGAGTAAAGGGCGACTTAAATTTATATATAAAAAAGAATGATAAAGATGAAGTTGTAAGTGCATTTAATTTGAATAGTAACGAAGTTGTAATTACTAGTGATAATTTTAAATTAGACGCACAAGGAAATATTGTTGCAAATAATGCTAACTTGCATGAAGTTAATGTCGAAGGCGGAGATATTAACTTGCATGATACTGGGGAAGAATCGGAACCAACAATTACAATAAATGATACATCGGGTTTTAATTATAAAAACGAAATAAAATCTTATAATATTAAATTAAATTATGAAGGTGCAAATGAAACTTCATCTGCAACATTGGAGGCTAGAAGCTTAGGCTTTTATGATAAAATGACAGATATATATTCTGATTTTGACAGTCATTTAAATGCCAGTGGCCTTTCATTATATGACCGCAGTGGTAATAATTCTGCAACTCTTACTACACGCCTATTGAGAATAAAAAATGTTTATATAGAAGATACGCCTACTCAGTCAAATCATGCAGTAAGGTTGCAAGATTTACAGAGTTGGGTTTGCGATGAGAGATATAAGAAAAATATTAAAGATAGTGAATATCAGGCTTTAAATAAAATACTGAATATTAAACATAAGGAATTTGATTTTAAATATGGTGGCCATGTTGAAAATGGGTATATTGCTGATGAGCTTGAAGAAATTGATAAATCATTTATAATAGAAAGCGGAGAGGATAAAATTAAACATCCACAAATATCTTCACTTATTCCTGCGATAACAAAAGCAATTCAAGAGCAGCAAGAAATAATAAATAAATTAGAAAAAAGAATTGAGAAATTAGAGGAGGGAAAATAATATGGCTTTAAAAAAGACAATAATTTTGGAAAACGGAGTACCTATGTCTTACCATAGAATAGCCGAAATTCAAAATAGAGTTAATTATGGGACTATTTTAATTATTAATTCATATATTAATCAAGAGCAAAGAAATCGAGAAAAAAATTATGAGATAAAATATAGTGATGACATTTACAAGGTAACTGATAAGGTTGGTATTGAATATAATGATACCCTTGACATTGTTTCTGCGTATAATTATTTAAAGACAACTGAAAAATATAAAGACGCAGAAGATGTCTTTGAGTAATATTAGAAAGGAGAAAATATGGATAACGAATTAGTTATATTTAAAGATTTGCCTGATAAAACTACACCACTAAACGCATACAATTTAAACCACAACTTCGATGTGTTTAAAGCACAAAATGAAAAGACAGCACAAAATTTGGAAACTACTAGGTAAGAACTTGAAAATAATATTACTACAAAAACAAATGAACTTAACCAAAATATAACAAGTGCTACTGAAGATATGACGCAACAAATAGAACAGGCAAAGACTGAATTACAAACTGAAATTGGTGAGCAAATAGCAAAGATTACTACTTTACGAATTGATGTTGTAGAAGCATTGCCAACGGAGAATATTAGTAAAACAACAATTTACTTGATTAAGTCGGAGAATTTGCCAGTAAATATGCAAATTAATTCGGTGCAAAGAACCTTTGCTGCTGACAAAGTTGTGATAACACCTTTAAGAACAAATGACTTGTCAACAATAGCAGCTACACCAGATGACTTTTATTTAGCTTGTTTTTGGGTAAACAATAATTGGACAGTGGTAGGTTCAACTGTTACTGACTTAACACCATATATTAAAAGAGCTGATTTAGGAAGCATAGGATTGTCGCAATTAAATAATGGTTTAGGGGTTTTGGCTTCAAGCGAGGAAGAAGCAAAAGCAAATTCGGCGAGCAACCCTGAAAAGTTCTATTATACCATAGAGGAGGAATAAAAATGTCGATTTACAAAAATGGAAAGAAATTAGATGAGATATATGTCGGTGGAAAAAAAGTGAGCAAGATTTTTCGCGGGGGG
>CANRPF010000102.1 GCA_947632375.1 uncultured Bacilli bacterium | reverse complement strand
AAAAGTATAAGGATTATAAAAATATATACTATACTATACTATAATAAAATTTATAATAAAACTTATAATAAAAAATATAACTTAAATTTATAATAATAAGTATAATAAGAAGTAAATAAATAAGTAGTATAATATAATAAAATATAAAAATAATAATATAAACATAAGTATAATAATAATAATAATAATATAAATATAACGAATATAAATATAAATAAAAATAAAATATATAATAATAATAAAAGTAGTAGTAATAATAAATATAATAATATATATAGTGTAGTAAAATAATATAAAAATAACTTAAAAATATAACTTAAAAATATAATAATAAGTAGCCTTTAGAAAAATAAGAGGCGAAAAGGAAGGGAAGTGAGGAGCGAGTGGAGAAGAGGGTGTATTTTAGTGGTTTAACAAAATTTGCCCAATGTCAAATTCTTGACAAATACGGCTACGACACACCAGAAAACATAACCAAATTACTAAATTCTGAAGAACCTTGTGCTATTTTACACTATGACGAAGATGGTAATTTGCAAAGTATATGTGTCGATAAAATTTTAAGAAGAGCGTAACAGCTCTTTTTTATTTTGTTTTTTATTTCTTGTTTCTAAAAACTTGACAAAAGTAAAGTGTTGTGTTTGCGCCCGCTTTGAAATTTGACTTAATAAATCTATAGCTGTTTGCGGCGCGGCTAGTAATTTTAACTAAAGTTCGCGGCGAGGGCTAGAAAAAAGACTTCGATTTTAAAGGGTTTTTTACTAAAGTATTGGGACGTAAAACAAAATACAAAATTTTGTGTCGCCGCTTCTTAGTAATTTTTCGCGCGTTTTAGGTTATAAGTTGTCAAGTTATAGTTGTTAGTTGTTTAGCTACTCAGCTGTTTCTTTCTCTTTCTAAGGCTTTTTAAACCTGAGAAAAGAGTTTTATAACTGTCTAAGGTTTTAATTTTAAGTGGAAGCGGCGCGTTGTTATTTTTAGGGTTAACTAGTTGCCCCTGTCAACATATTATGTAAACTTGTACGTTAAGTTATTATGTAAACCTGAGAGGGTTATTAAGGGTTAAGTGGCGCGAAAACCAAAAATTTGTTCGGTTCAAGTTTTAAGTTAAAATTTAAAATAAAAAAAGAGTTACTAATTGTAACTCTTAATTATATTTCTAACGTCTTGTTCAGCCGTTTTCTCCGCTTCTATACGTTCTTTTTTATTTAGTTTGTTTAAGTTAGCTCTAACTTGTTTATTAGCTCTCCTCTCAATTTCAGTTTTAAATTCAGAAATATCTTCGTCAGGCTCATATGTTGGTTTTTTAACAACAACTTTAACTTCAATGTAGCGTTCATTTTTGTCTTCGTCTTCAGTAAAGAGTATTAGTGAACAAGGTGAGTTTTGAGACAAAATACGTTCACATATATATCCTTGTTCCTCATAGAATTTTTTTAGTTTTTTAAGTTGTTCTTCGCGCATTTTATTTGTTCTTTCTCTCTCTGTCATAGCAATTACCTCCTTTTTAACCTTATTTTAAACTTAAATTTAAAACGAAAAGCTGGGATTTACCCAGCTCTTACTAGAACTCTACTTCTTCGGTTTCAGTTGCTTTTTGAGCTTTTTTAGCCTCTTTTTGAGCTTTCTTAGCTGCTCTTTCAGCTTCTCTTTCGGCTTTTCTAGCTTCTACTTCAGCTCTTTCTGCTTCATAAGCAGCTACCATATCTTCTACTGGTAATTGAGCTTTTGGAACAGTTAGTTTTATAACTACTACTTTGTCGTTTCCTTCGTAGTCTTTAGTTATTGTAGCATATTCTGTGTTACCAACTTTATAGAAGTTATCTCCTTCTAATCCTAATAATTCTACTGCATTCTTTCTTGCAGCTCCATCATTCATTGCTTTTGTTATTTTTTCAGCCATTTTGACCTTCCTTTCTAGTTCTTTTTAAAAGAACTTTGGCATTTTTGTAGTACCCACATATTTTATTTTTATATATTCGCTTATTTATTAAGCGTTTATATCGTAATTTGAGATTTTTTTGTTATTTTTTCTTTGTTTCTATAATAATTATATCATAATTTGTTCTTTAAGTCAACTTTTCTCTCCTTAATTTGCGCGATTAGGATAAAATTTTTGAAAAAAGGGAGAGGAAATAGTATTTTTACGAGGGTTTCGCCTACTTTCTATAAGTTTTTGAATTATTTTTTCTTTTTTCTATAATAATTATACCATAATTTTTACTCTAAATCAAATTTTAAATAAAAATGGTAGCGGACCCAGAGAGTCGAACTCTGGTATCTCACGGGGTATGAACCCGGCGTGTAGACCGTGTCACTCGTCCGCATATTAATTTGAAACTAAGAATAAAATTGGGGTATAGTACGCCCGCCAGCTACTATTCAAATTAGTGTTCTAAGGGGTACAAATTCAAAATAAAATTCAAAATGAAATTGTAAGCCAAAGAACTATAACTTAAAATGAAATTAAGAAGTTGCGCCTCTCCGAAGAAAGCACAATTCACCGCTCTGTCACTACCAGCTTTCACGCCAGTAAGTAGGGATTGAACCTACGACAACTCTTAATTCCAGTTTAAGTTAGTTTGCAGCTGCAAGGTTAACCTATCTGTGAAGCGGTTCTTTTTAATCACGTCAAAAAGAAGAATGCTTCGAACAAGAAAAAAACGGCTGGTGCGGCAGAGTGGACTCGAACCACCGATACCTTGATTAAAAATCAAGTGCTTTCGCCATCTAAGCTACTGCCACGAATATAAATTGACGTCGACGTAGTAAATTTTCTTTGATGTAGTAAAATTACTAGAAAATTGAAGTCAAATTACTACGAAACTAAGTTGGCGCCGAACTCAAATTCATTTAAAATTTACTAAATTTTATTTAAAATTTTAATAAAATTTTCGTGAAAAATTTTAATTGGAATTTGATAAGTTAGGTAAAAATTTGTACGAAATCGCGCGTTTTAAGTGTATAAAGAAGCGGGATTTTACTTTTCTTCGGCTTTACAACTTTAGCTTATAACCTTGAACCTTAAACTTAGCTGTCTACGGATAATAAAGTTGGTAGCGATACCCAGAATCGAACTGGGGACTTCAGGATGAAAACCTGATGACTTAACCACTTGTCCATATCGCCATTTAAAATAATATTCAGTTGTCAATGTGCTACGGCTAGAACTTATCGCTATTCTGACTTAGCTTAGGGCGTATATTCCTAAGAACCGCTTCTTATTTTTTTCTTCTATAATAATTATACTATACTTTTAAGTAAAAGTCAAATTTCTTTTCTTAGGTTTTACTTAAAAATTAAAGTGGTTCCCAGAGCTAGATTCGAACTAACACCGACGGGTCCAAGGCCCGTTGCCCTACCAATTAGGCTATCTGGGAGTGTGGTGAGCAGTTAAGGATTCGAACCTCTCACTCTAAAGAGACCAGATTTACAGTCTGGTGTGCCTCGCCATCTGCACCGACTACCCGTGTCTACTGCCATAGGTCAGAACAAATTGAACTGTTACGAATGGCAGAGAACTTTGTGAAAAATTAATTTTTGTTTTGGTTTGTTTCTTAGGTTAAAACCTAAGAAGCGGACTTTTTTATTTATTTGTTAAGAAAAATATTTTTTTATTTTCTATAATATAATTATAACATAATTTTTAGTAAATGTCAAAATTTGAATTGTAGTTTGTTATAAAAATTCAAATTCAAATTCAAAATTAAGTCAGCAGTGTGAGCAGCATAATTGTGTCAGCTGCTCACTACTTGAACAACAGGTTATTTTTTTATTTTTCTTATAATATAATTATAATACA
>CANRPF010000101.1 GCA_947632375.1 uncultured Bacilli bacterium | reverse complement strand
CCTTTTTTTAAAATTACTATGCCAAATATTAAATTTTTCATTGGCTTTTTTTATAGATGTATAATTTTCTATTTTTTTATTAAAATCAAAACTATCAAATATACTAACATAATTATTTTGCTTAATAATTGTATAATCAAAATTAATAATTATATTAGGACATAACCAATAATATAAATCTTTATTATCTATCTTTATTTTTTCAAAATTAGCAAAAGTTAAAGTTATAAATGTCTTAAAAATATTTTCATTAGATTTTACAAGTCTTTGTAATTGAAATTTACTACGTTTTATATTTCTTTCTTCTATTTTATTTACAATTACTTTTTTTTCTTCTTTTTTTTCTTTAATTTTCTCTAAATCATCAGTATCAACTTTAGTAATATCATAAAAAAAGTTTTTTTCTTCTTTTACTTTTTCAATATTTTTTTTCTTTTTATCTTTTCTTCTTTGATATTTATAAACTTGTATATATTCACCACACTGTATAATTTTTGTATCATACATTTCAATTTGTGACTGAAATATGAGACTACTATCAAGTAATAGAGAAGCCAAGTTTGATTTATTATTTGACTTATTATAAATATAATTCATTTTAAGAAATTATGTTGCTTTGCGTGTGCCAATGCACCACGCAAAAGCAACACAAATTTAAATTAAAACATATATTTTTGTTTTAATTTATTATCTTAATTTTTACTTAAAACTTAAAAAACATAAGAATTTTACAAAAAGAAACAGTAAGAAAAAGTATTATAAAAAAAGCAAAAATCAATTTACAAATTGGCTTAAATAGTCCCTCCTATGCTCCACCATATTAGAAAATAGGCTTTATTTTATAAGGCTTTTTTTAATATTATTTAACTATTTCTCTCAAAATTATCTTATTTTAAGATTTAACTTTATTCAATAAATCAATTGCTTTATCTTCATCTTCCAAAATTAAGTGCGAATATACATTCAAAGTCATAGATAAATTAGAATGTCCTAACCTTTTGCTTATAACAGTAATAGGCACTCCTTTAGATAAAAGAAATGTTGCGTGACTATGTCTAAAATCATGTATCCTAATTTGTTTAACATTAGCTATTTTACAATAATGATTTTTTTTACGTTCGATAGTAGTAGTAGACAAAGGATATAAACCCCCAAAAATAAACCAATCATTATTAAAACCAATAAAATTTTGATAATATTTTTTTAATTTACATAAATCATCTAATAAATAATTATCAATTTTAACATTTCTAATAGAACTATATGATTTTGGAGTATTAAAAATAGAATTATTAATTGATTTGCGTATTAAAGTTTTATTGACTTTTAAAGTATTACAGTCTAAATCATTCCAATTTAACGCCAATGCTTCCCCTAATCTTAAACCGGAATAGTATAATAATTCAAATAAAGAAAAATATATAATGTTATCAACTTTTGATATAAATTGTTTATATTCATCAAAAGTCCAAAAATTAACTTTTGGAAAATAATTTCTTTTTGAAAAATTACCAACTTTTTGCGCAATATTTTCTTTTAGATCATAAAAATTATTTGCAAAATTTAAAATGTTAACCATTGCTTGATGTAATGATGAATTATATGTATATGAATAATTTTTATTTAAAATAAAATTTTTCCATTCTATATAATCAACGGCTTTAATATTATTAATTTTATAATCTTTAAAAAAAGGAATTATTTGTTTTTCAAATCTATTTTTCAAAGACCTAAAAGACTGAAATTTTAAATCTTGTTCTTTACTTTTTATATAAATATTATATAAATCTAAAAATAATATATCATCATTCTTTTCTTCATAATTTATTAAAAAATTACTTTCGGCTTGTTTGCATAATGCTTTTGTTTTAAAACCACTTTTAGTTTTTTGAACACGAATACCATTTTTGTTAGTAACATAAACTCTAAAATACCAGGTATTTCGTTTATTATCTTTGTATATTGGCATAATATTAACTCCTTCTAAAAAAATATTTTATTTATAAAATTTTTCATAATAAATAGTATAAAGACATTTTGTATCGACAATATCATAATCGTGATAAACTTGATCAAATAAAATGTTTTCAACATATTTAATTAAATCGTTTAATTTTTCTTCCACTTTATTATCATAATGTTGATTTTGCAAATCTTGTAGTGAAAGCCACAAATGATGTAAGTTTAAATCTAATTCTTGTGTATATTTCATTTCTTTTAACCTCCTAAATCAAATTTTTTTCTTTTTTTGCCATGTCATAAATATAATCTAAATTAATATTTAAATGAGATATAACACGATCCATTGGAACTAATTTTTCCTTACAAATTGGTAGAAATTTACCTTCTTTTAAAATTTGTTTACAAATATCATTGCGAATTTGTGATGCTTTATCTCTACCACAACACGCTATTTGTTTAATATCATTTACACTAGCCCATTGTTTTGATAAAATACTAATCATTTCTAAACTTGACATAAATGTCACCTCCTTTACTGCTGATGTCGAAGACAGCATATATATTAGCATATGTTGACTACAATGTCAACACTTGTAAAAAATTTTATTGATAATAAATAAAAAAAATGATATTATAAAAAAAAGGTGGAAAAAACTATGGAAAATAAAATAGCAAAAATAATTATAAAAAAAAGACAAGAACTAGGCATATCACAACGAGAACTAGCAAGAAGGTTAAATATTGATAGTGCTTATATGTCAAGAATAGAACAAGGAAAGATAAAAAAAATTAGTATCAAGTTATTAATTGATATTAGCGATAAATTAAAAATTGATTTTATAGATTTATTATTTATGTCTTACAGCCACGAAGAAATAGAAATTTTAGGTATATTTCATGATCTAAATGAAGCGTATAATTTTGTTAGTGATGAAATAGTTGATAAAGTTGTAATAATTGATGAAAATAATAACTCAAGAATAAGTTTATTAAAAATTTTAGAACTATATAAAGATAATAAACTTAATACTAAAAATACAATAGGACTTTTAAGTTGTTTAACAAACAAAAATTTATTTAATTGGCTAACACAAGCAGAAAAAAAAGAAATAGAAAAATAATAAATTCTAATGATATCATTAGAATTTTATTGTATAAGAATCTAAAAAAGTGTGGTCATTAAGACAAGCAACTTTTATACAAAAGATTGCGTTTTTTATTGTATACTTTCATTTTTTATTTTAATTTAATTTCCTTTTTGCAACAGGAACCTAATCTTATGTTTAAAACGGCTTGGCGAAACGATAGCACCTTTGTCGATGAAGTTAAAGAGTTGGGGTACGGTGCCGTTTCGGCGATCAAGCCTAACATAAGATTACCTATTACAAAAAGTTTTCTCAAAATAAAATAAAATTTGTGCTTATACAAGCACAAAACATTAAATTATTTTAAGAAAAAAACACACTTTTTATAGATTTTAACTATTATTAAAAAACTCTAAAATATCAACATTTTGCATTTTCTTATACTCAATAAACTCAATTATTTCTCCATTTAAATCGGTATAATTATTACAGTAAGATTTATAATAATCTAGATCTAATATTTTAGTTAATCGGTTATTTACACTACTATCAATATAAAGTACACTAGGTTTTAATAAGCCACGACTGTAAAAATATCTATGTTTAGAAAATAATCTATTGTCAATATCTTTAGTCATGTATTTTGAAATATAGCCTACTATATTAATATTTTTTAAATCAATAACATTACTAAAGCCATATTTCCAACTATTAACAGTTCGAAATATTTGCCAACCTTTTCCACGTTTAAAAATTTTCTTTTCATCTTTACTTAATAAATCAAAATCAGTATAATTAATATTAGTTAAAAGATGATAATGCACAGTCCCATTTTTTTGGAACTCTGGGACACATACATATTTAAAATCATTTTTTAACCTTTTTTTAAAATTACTATGCCAAATATTAAATTTTTCATTGGCTTTTTTTATAGATGTATAATTTTCTATTTTTT
>CANRPF010000100.1 GCA_947632375.1 uncultured Bacilli bacterium | reverse complement strand
CTTTGATTTCTATTCATTCTTACTCCTCTTTTCTTTTTAATAAATATTTATTAATGTCTTTTTTCAATGAAAAAAGAATTGCGATAACTCTTTGCTATCTTCATATTTATTATGTCATAAATTGGAATAAAAATACCCCATCAAATAGTTGGGGTATTCTTGTTTAATTCATATATTATGATGCTTGTTGCAATTGCAACATTTAGGCTTTCACATTTGTTATTTATATTTATATAAAGGTTTTCATCACATAATTCTAATAGTTCTTTATTAACACCATTTCCTTCATTACCAACAAGCAAAGCATATTTATCTAAATGAATATCTTTTATATCTTTTCCTGTATCTACTTTAGTTCCTAAAATTTTATAATTTTTTTGTTTTAATATCTTTATACTTTCAATTAAATTTTGTTTTATAAAGTTTATATTAAATATCATACCTTCAGCAGCTCTTAATACTTTTTCATTATATATATCAACTGTATTATCACCTAGTATAATAGTATCTACATTAAATGCTACTGAACTTCTTATTATAGTTCCTAAGTTTCCTGGATCTTGTATTCCATCTAACATTAATACATTTCCTTTTATTTCTTTTGGTTCTATCTTTTTTACTACTGCTACTACACTTGGTAATGTATTTAAATTAGTTAGTTTTCTCATTACAGGTTCTGTTACATAAGTTACGTTTCCAAATTTGTTTTCTTTATTCTTTAAAAGAAATATTTCTATAATTATATCTTTTTTTATAGCTTCTAATACTAGATGTTCTGTTGATATTAAAAACATATTTTCTTTATCTCTATATTTTTTATCTAATAATTTGCTATAAGTTTTTATTTTTTCATTATTAACTGATTCTATCATTATTTAAGCCTCTTTCTAGCTAATTTGTAATATGGATAGTATTTTTCTACTTCTTTCCAAAATGAGGTAGAATGGTTCATATATTTAAAGTGACATAATTCATGTATTATTACGTAATCTATTAGTGAAACATCTTTATGTATTAATTCGGTATTTAATGTAATTGTCATACTTCCTTTATTACATACACCCCATCTTGTTTTCATTTTTCTTGTTCTTAATCTAAATTCTGGTAAATCATTAAATAATATTTTAAGTCTGTTTAATCTTTCTTGAAATATATTTATACAATTTTTTTCTAAATATTTATTTATTTCTTCTATAGATGGTCCATATATATAATCATTATCTATTTTTATTTTATTAGAAGTAATTACTTCTAATTTATTTCCTAAATAATATATATCATTTATTTCTTTATTTTTTTCTTTTGCTTTATTATATAAATTTATTATATCTTTTTTATTATTATTAAGTAATTTTTCTATATAAGAATTAGTACATAAATAATTACAACTAACATATAGTTTTAAATCATCTTTAAATCTAAAATAAATATTTTTTATTTTTTTTCTTATAATAACTACTTCTATTATATTATTATCTATTACTAATTTCATTCACTATCACTTTTATTTTTAAATTTTAATATAATTGGAGTACCTGTTAAATCAAAAGATTCTCTAATTTTATTTTCTAAATATCTTTCATAACTAAAATGAACTAAACCTTTATTATTAACATTAAAAGTAAATTTAGGAGGCATTGTTCCAGATTGATTAACAAAATAAATCTTTAAACGTTTACCCTTGTAGCTAGGAGGCATATGTAAGTCATATGCTTCTCTAATAACATCATTTAATATACTAGTTTTTATTTCCTTATTAGCACTTTCATAAGCTTTAATAACTTCAGGCATTAAAGTATGTATTCTAGCTTTAGTTTTAGCACTTAAAAATACAATATTAGCATATGGAATAAATTGAAAATGATTTCTAATATCTTTAATCCATTGTTTCATACTATCATCTTTATTTGATATAGTATCCCATTTATTTACAACTAATACTATAGATTTACCTGCTTCTATAGCATAAGATGCAATATGTTTATCATGTTCAATTATACCTTCTTCTGCATTAATTAATAATACACAAACATCACTACGTTCTATTGAACGCATACTTCTAATAAAACTATATTTTTCTATTTCTTCATATATTTTCCCTTTTTTTCTTAATCCTGCTGTATCAATAATAGTAAATTCTTGTTTATCATACATAAATTTAGTATCTAAAGAATCTCTAGTAGTACCTGCTATATCACTAACAAGACATCTTTCTTCATTTAATATTGCATTAACTAAACTACTTTTACCTACATTAGGTCTTCCTATAATAGAAAATTTTATAGAACTATCTATATCAGTATTAGTATATACACCAAAATCTTTAGTAATTTCATTAAGTAACTCTGTTATACCTCTTTTATGTTCACCTGAAATTAATATCATATTTTCAAAACCTAATTCATAATAAGAATAAATATTATCTTCATGTTTTTTATCATCTATTTTATTTATTGCAACAATTACCTTTTTATTAGATTTCATTAAATAATCTCTAATTTTAAAATCATTTAAAGTTAATTCTTCTCTTCCATCTACTACAAAAACAATAACATCACTTTCATCTATCGCTAATTCAGCTTGTACTTTAATAGATTCATTAAAATCAGATACTTCTAAATCTATACCACCTGTATCTATAAGATTAAAACTTTTATCATTATAATTAACTATTCCATAAATTCTATCTCTAGTAACACCAGGTATATCTGCAATAATAGATTTTTCTTCATGTATAAGTCTATTAAATAAAGTAGATTTACCTGTATTAGGTCTTCCTATTAAACAAACAGTTTTTCTCATGAAATCACTTCCTTTAACTAAAACATTTTATCATAAAATAATACTATATTCAAATAACATATTAAAATAAAAATCGTATAAAAATTTATACGATTTAAAAAACTATTTTAGGTTAACCTAAGGAATACTTATAATGGATAGTAAAGTCACGAGGATCCATACACCAAAGTAATCTGATGCATTAATTATTGAACTTCATATGGACTACCTAATGATCCATCGCCTATGACTTCTACACTAGACTCTAGAACAATTGTGGGACGTACTCTGGTGCCAGAAGAGTCAGTAACATCAACGTCCTGGGGACTAAAATAAATGCCTCTTCCTTGACTACTATAACTCTTCCCATAATACACAATAAACGAACCTTGATCCCAACCCATATCGCCTGGCGATAGAGTATGCCATTGGTATTCACTATATAAATAAGTATTCTTATTACCCACATCATATGTTGCACCAGCAAAAGCTACCTCATCAGCTGTTAATGTCGCAACATAATCTTTTACTGTTACATTTGTTTCTGATTCTGATGGCATTAAACTTGCATATCTATTTGCTGATGAACTATTAGCAAGTCTTACATATGGTTCATAATAAGAAGTGAAGGACGCTTGAGGGTCATATGGACTACCATCTTTATTATATTTCGTAGTCCAATCTCCTATGTCCCATGTCTCATATTTTATTTTACCTGCATATTCACTCTTTAATGTTTGTTGTTCATTTGATGGCACTGATAATGATGGTGCATTTTCTACAAATTTTTCATTAAACCATTTTTGCAATGTATATCTTAAACAATATGTTTTATTTGATGTACATTCTATATAATCTTGATATACATAATTTGTTGTACCATCGTTTTTATAACCATAAGCATGATTCATATCATCAGCAAAAGCATCGTTTCCATTTGATGTTGAAACATTACATGGACCTGTTTTATCTTGTAATATTATTTTTGTACTTCCATCTCCTTGTATTCTTACTATCCTCCAACACATATCTGCAAATGTTAAGTAATTATCTGTTACATTACCTCTAAAATAATATGAGTTTCCATATTTATCTGGCGTTGTACTTATTACTTTTTCGTTACTACCACTAACTCGTTGTGCCGGTATTGTCAATGGATTTGATAAAAATACACTTCTTCCTGTTCCAAATGCAAAATCTTCTTGTGTTTGATCTGCTTTATGTAATACTGTATATGCTAATGTTCCTTCTGTAAATGTATCTTTTGGTACATC
>CANRPF010000099.1 GCA_947632375.1 uncultured Bacilli bacterium | reverse complement strand
ACTACTAGTTCAAACAATAACAATATTATTGAAGCTGATAACATACCAAAGCAAAATGCTAGAAGTCTAATTGTGTACGGCAATAGTTTTCAAGAAACGAGAAGTGGTAAGAATCTATATAAATATAAAGATTTATTTAAAGTTAATAATGCTACTAAAATGGGCGATATTGAAAATGGCTATTGGTATAAAGGAAATGATAGTGAAGCTTCATCACTTGATTTTTCAAAAGGTTGGTTATTCTTGGATTTTGATATGCAACCAGATGTTAAGTATTATATTTCAATGGATATAGAGCAAATAACAGAAGGATATTCTAATAGTATTTCATTTAGTGGTGAAAAAGACCAAAGCGTCAATAATGTTGTTCAACTTTCAAAAGTGAAAAAACGTTATCAAATATCTTATTCATTTTCACAAGAACAAAAAATACTTATTAAATTAAACTCTAATGAAGTTAAAATATCAAATATTCAAATAGAACTAAATGAATTTACAGATTATGAACCATATGGAGCAATGCCAAGTCCAGAGTTTCCAAGTGAAATAGAATGCGTTCAAGGTAATTTACAATTAGTAGATACTGGTAAGAATTTATACAATTATAAAGATACAAGAGCCATTTCACCTGGAATAATTACAGATGATGAAGGTTGGATTACGATATCATACGATAATAGTAAAGGTTCAGGTACTATTTATAGAAACTATTATACTCATAACTTAAATTTAAGAACAAATACAAATTACAACGTTATTGTTGAGATTAAAGACGTTTCTGGTAATGCTTCAATTCATTTTGTTGGAACATCAGGAGCAGCAGGACAATTTATAAGAGGTTATTCTTATAAGTTTACAAGTCTAACTAATACACATATAGTTCAAAAAGTATATTTGACTAGAGATTCATTTGATAACGCAGATGATTTAGGATTAAGAACATTTGCATCTTTTCAGGCAGGTGGAAGTGGTTCAATAACATTTAGACTATCTGTATTAGAAGATACTTCAATTACACCAGAAGAATTTGTTTATGAACCATACCAAAAAACCGAAACATATGTAGATATTGGCAACAATAAATTATGTAAAATAAATGATGTAGCAGATGAACATGATATAGTAAGTGGTAAAGGTATTAAAAGAATAGGGAAAGAAATCATAAATGGTACTTCACTAACAACAATTAATGGTTTAAAAGCATTAATTTATACACCTAAAATAAAAAAGAAACAATCAGGTATTAATGGTGGGTATTGTGATAGAGTTTTTTTTAATCAAACAAACAGAGTTACTAATACTTTTTATGAAAATCCAAGCAATTTTGTATTTATTGGTACAGCAGATGATACTTTAGAAACTTTAAAAGAAAAATTTGATGGCGCAATATTATATTATGTCTTAGAAACCCCACAAGAATTTACAACAGAACCAGTTAATATCCAATTAAGAAAAGGCTATAATAAAATTGAAATTAAAGATAAAAACGAGTTGATAAACAAATTAGATTTAACTTACCAACTAGACGACGACACTATAAACGAAGAATATTTAAAGGACGTAAATATTAAATTTGGTGAAAAATACGGACCAATTAATAGCATTGTTTTAAGCCGAAGTGCTGGAGCTGACAATATTTATTTACAAGATGAACAAAGTGTTGCTGACAATGGTTTGTGTGAATTAAAAATAAGCGATAATCAAATAATGAATTTTAACGACCGAAGTGATTATTTACCTGATATATTAAATAAATTAAATGGCTTAGAATATTACATAAATGACTTTTCTAGCACTGGAATTTGTTATTATGAAATTGCCGACAGATATAACGTTAAAGTTTTTGACAACACATATCCATGCGTTATGTTTAACGACGAAATAGATGTTTCACAAGGCTTAGCAGAAAATATCTACACTGATTTACCTGAACAAGCTGAAACTGATTATACTAAGGCTGATAAGACTGACCGAAAAATAAATCAAACTTATATAATTGTTGACAAGCAAAACCAAACAATAGAAAGTGTTATTAATCAAGTTGGAGAACAAGGAGAAAAAATTACACAAAACGAGCAAACAATAGATGGCTTTAAACAAACTGTAAGTGACTTACAAAAAACAGTTGAAGAAAGTGGTTTTATAACTGAAGAAGTTTTAAATAGTGCTATTGAACAAAGTGCTGGCAAAATAGAAGCAAGTGTTAATGATAAAATAACAGACTCTGAAGGCAATATTAAAAAAGATGTTACTGGGCAATTAGCATTATATATTAAAAAAGGGGCGACAAACGATGTAGTTAGTGCATTTAATTTAGCTACTGATGAAGTAACAATAGACAGTAAAAATTTTAAATTAGCTGCAAATGGTAATATTACAGCAACTGGTGGCAAAATTGGTGGTTGGACAATTGGAAGTGATAGGCTATCTATAACAAATGGAAATTATAATATTATGTTAATGAATGCTTCAAATAATAGCAAAGATGTTTTAATAGTGCGTGAGGGAACAAATACATATCCATTTTACTTAAGAGGTGATGGAACTTTACAAGCTACTAAAGCAACTATAAAAGGTAATATTACAGCTACTGGAGGTAATATTGGGGGATTTAAAATAACAGGCAATTCATTTGAAACAGACTTAAGTTATACATTCCCAAATATTACTGAAAGTGATTTAGATAAAATGAAACAGTATATGGAAGGAAAAACAACACTTACAGATAGTGAATTTCAAAAATATGATTTAAATGCTGATGGGGAAATATCTTCTGCAGATTTGCTTATGGGTAGATTATTAATATTAGGAAATATGCCTAAAAATGTTACAGGTAAATTTAAAATAAATACGAATGACCCAAGAAAGACAATAACTATGACATCTAATACTAAATGGTTCAATACTACTCTTGGCTTTTTAGGCGGCTTATCAACAAGTCTTGGTGATTTTGATACTGTTAATTGCAATGATTTAACCTGTTCAAGTATAACTTGTAATAGTATCAGCATGTTAATAAATATCAATCATTTTAAATTAATATGGGATGATAAAAATCACTATGTTGAAGTATTAGGTCTTGGCAAAGCTTGGGGAATAGATATATGGGATTCTGATAAAAGATTAAAGAAAAATATTGAAGATAATGACTATAAAGCTTTAGAAAAAATTTTAGCTATTAAGCATAGAAAATTTGATTATAAAACAGGAGGACATATTGAGAATGGATATATAGCTGATGAGTTAGAAGAAATTGACCCTGATTTTGTTTTTGAAGTAGGTGAAGACAAAACAAAACAGCCTAAAGTTAATACTTTAATTCCAGCAATAACAAAAGCTATTCAAGAACAGCAAGAAATGATAAATAAATTAAATGAAGAAATAATTAATTTAAAATCCGAATTAGAAAATTATAGAAAGGAGGTGAATAGCAATGAAAAATAAAACTTACGATGCTTTAAAATATATTGCACAAGTTTTTTTGCCAGCATTAACCGTTTTTGTTGGCGTAGTCCTAAAATGTTTCAATTGTAGTTTTACTGATATTGTAATTACAATTATGACAGCTTTCGACGCATTTTTAGGTTCAGCATTGATGATATCAAATGCTAATTATAATAAGAAAGAAGGGAATTAATAATGGATAGAATAATTAACGAAAGTAGTAAAAGAATAACTTGTGGTTGGATGGGATATCCTAACCATAGAGGCGTAGATTTAGGTTGGCGTGCTGACGAAAGTCAAAACAAAGTTCATGCCAATTGCAAAGGTGTAGTAGCCGAAATTGTAGACGGTTTAAATCGTGGTGAGGGTTCTACAGGATGGGGTAATTATGTATATATCAAGCATGACAATGGAATGTACTCAAGATATGCTCATTTAAGAAAGGAAACAATACCTGTAAAAGTAGGACAAACTGTAGATGAAAATACTGTAATTGGTGTAATTGGAGATAGTGGAAATGTTACAGCAAGACATTTACATTTTGAAGTTTCAACAGGTTACAGTTCAAATTTAAGAATTGACCCAACTCCATATTTAACGAAAGCAATTTGTGATAATACACCAGCACCTGCACCAACACCACAACCAAGTAGCAAAGCTGTAAACGTCACTTATAGAGTAAAAACTAAAAAACACGGTTGGTTACCAGAAGTCAAAAACTTAACTGACTATGCTGGATATGAAAATAGCCCTGTTACTGATGTTGCTATTAAAGTAGATAAAGGCTCTAT
>CANRPF010000098.1 GCA_947632375.1 uncultured Bacilli bacterium | reverse complement strand
GTGGAACTACAACTAAGACTGCGCCTTCCACATTTGCAGAAGATTTTATGAAGCGCGCTGCTGAAGCTTATGCTGCTTCTCAAAAAAAGAAAAAAAAGACTACAAAAATGGCAACTGGTGGTTACACTGGAGAATGGGGCGAAGAGGGTAAGTTAGCTATACTTCATGAAAAAGAGCTTGTATTAAATAAAACTGATACAAAAAATATTTTAAATGCAGTTAGTATGATTCGAGATTCCAACGGAATATTTAATGCATTATCAGAGTCAATGAATAGTAGAATATCAGGTCTTTTTGGAAATATTTCAAAAGGATTTAATTTATCTAGCGGAAATGATATTGTTGAACAAAATGTTCATATTACCGCAGACTTCCCTAATGTAAAAGATTCTACAGAAATTGAAAACGCGCTTAATAACTTAATTAATAAAGCAAGTCAATATGCTTTTAAAAGAAAAGTATAAAATTTATTAGAGGGAGATTAATTCTCCCTCTGGTTGACAATGAAAAATTTTTATGCTAAAATATAGATAGAAAAGGAGTAGAGTATTAATGAATAACATAGAAGAAAATATTTGTCAAGCGATTGACATTATTGTGCAAAGGGCTATTTCACAAGCAGACTATGATAAAACTATTCAAGCTACTATTCTAAAGTGTATAGATGAAGCGATTGGTAAGTATACTGTCCGTTATCAAGATAGCACTTTCTATGCGTATTCTAGTAGCTCAGATATGTCATATAAAGAAGGTACCGCAGTTTATGTTTTAGTGCCTTCAGGAAATATGTCTAAAGATAAAACCATTATTGGTGCTGTAAAAAACTTAGGAGTTAATTTTATAGCTAGTAATGAAGAAATTAATAATTATGATATTATTGGAAATAATAATATTGAAAATAATAATGTGATTATTGGTTTAAAATCTTATTATCCAGAAAAAGTAGTGGAAGTCTTATATAAAAAAGGCTCATCGGATAATAAAATTAATATAAATGAAGCTGCTTTTTCTCAATGTTTAAAAGAAGCGGATAGTATTATATGCGCGGCAACTTTTAAAACTGCACTTTCTATAGAACAACAATTTAATGGTAATTATGGATTAATTATTGCCATTGATTTTAAAGATAATTCAACAGGACAGACAATTACGCGCGAATATGTAATTGATGTTAATAAAATGGAAGGTAATCCATATAAATTAATTAATGATACTAAGCAAACTGCTGTATTTAATATAGATAGTAATAATTATATAGAAGTTAATTATATTGCAGCTTTTTGTTATGATTTTCCGCATTCAAAAGAAAAGAACGAATGTGAGGAAGATATATGGATTAAAGATATTGAATTAAATGCCGCTCAAAGAATAAGTAATGAAGAAATAAATGGATATAGTATCTCATTTTTTACTCCTAAAGGAGTTTGTTTTGATACTATCCATGAAAATAATGATACTCTTACTGTTAAAGCGCAAGTTAAAGTAAAAGGAAAAATTTTAAATCCTGATAGTCAAAATATTAATTTTTATTGGTTCATTGAAAATGTAAATGTCACTAGTCAAAGTGAAGAATATTATCAATATTATAATCAGTATGGTGGGCAAGGGTGGCAATGTTTAAATGACAGCAATATAATAAATCCAGAAACTGAAGATGCTCTTGCTACTATTGAATGGGTTCCCGCGAGTGATACTTTAACTATTGTAAAGGAAGATATTGCCGCACAAGAGACTTTATTTAAATGCGTTGTTGTCTATAATGGAATTTCAATATCTAAAAAAATATCTATAAAAAGATTAGATTCTGATTGGAATATTGCTATTGAATCTGATAGAGGCAATATATTTTATTTTGATAGTGGAGTAACAACATTAACTTGTTTAGTTAATGGAGTAAGTAAACCTAATGATTATATTTATTATTGGGCAAAAGTAAATCAAGATGATTATTTTGAACCATTACCTGAATCAAATGAAGAAAATCTTGCTTATAATGAAACTTTAGAAAAATATAATATTTTAAAAGAGCAAATAGAAAATGAAGAAGTTTTAGTATCAGAAAAACAAAAAGAATTAGAGCAATTAAAAAATGAGTTAACAAAATTTGATAATATAACAAGAGTAGATAAAAATAGTATATATAATCTTGCGGGAAATGTTATTGATAAAGTTAGCATTTTTAAATGTAGTGTATATAGCGGAGATACTTTTTTAGGTACTAGCTCTATTACATTAATAAACCAGCTTTCCGCGGAAGGTAATTGGAATTTAGTAATCAATAATGGTGAAAATATTTTTAAATATAATGAGTATGGAGTTAGCCCGGCTGACGCTAGTAATTCTAAACCTGTTGTTATTGAGCCACTTGAATTTTCATTATATGATAATTTAGGAAATCAAATAGATGAAAAATCAATTAAACCAGAAAATATAAAATGGACAATTCCTATTACTGATACTATGTTAAAAGTAGTATTAGAAGAAGGAAGTGTTTATGTTGATAATGAAGATGGCACTAGAACTTATAGCGGTTTAAAAACCTTTCCTTATAAAATTGCTAGTTCTTATGATATTAAAAAACAAAAGAATAATATAAAACTTGATATAGTATATAAAGATATGCGGTTAACCGCAACCACTAATTTAATATTTATTAAACAGGGTGAGTCAGGTACAAACGGCAGTGATTATATATGTAGGATTGTTCCTAACTCTATTGAAACTTTTACTGAAGCTCCAATGGTCACAGTGGATAATTCTACAAAAGCGCATAAATGGAATTTTAAATTAGCTGAAAATAATAAACCATTTAAAATACAATTATGGCATAATGAAGAATTAATTTTTGATGATGTAACTTCTGGAAATACTACTGAAAATCATGAAGCTTCAATTAAATGGAGTATATTAAAAAATAAATATACTTATTCTATTGAAGATGAATCTTCATTTAATGTAGATAGTGAAACTGGTGAATTTAGCTATAATAGTTTTAATGAGACAGATCCCGCGAATATCGTAAAAGTAGAAGTACGATACAATGGTGCAGAATATTATGCTACAATGCCAATCATTACAGCTTTTGTTAATGATAATTATGCAATTAAATTAAAAGAAGATACAGGATTTAATTATGTAATATATAGTTCAGATGGAAAACAACCATTTTATGATAATTCAGCTCCTTTTGAAATTATAGTTACGCAAGAAATAGATGGATTTGCTGAAGATATTAGTTTGAAAGTGAGCGAACCTTACGCGGTTATTTATGAATGGAAAGCTCTTGGGTCTATTGTAGAAGGAAAAGAAGGAAAACGAATAGAAAAATTAAGTCTTTTTACAAATGATTTTTCTATACAAGATTTAAATAGGAATCAAAAAATTTTTAAAGCAATAGATAGCTATGATGGTCAATGTGTTAATAATGCTGTAGAATGTACTGTAACACAAAATGATATTATTATTGCTAAAATACACATTCCTATCCATTTAATGTTAAATAGGTATGGAAATTCCGCAGTTAATGGTTGGGATGGAAATAGTGTTAATATCAATGAAGATGGCGGTTTTATTTTATCTCCGCAAGCTGGCGCAGGTCAAAAGGAAGAAGATAATAGCTTTACTGGCGTATTAATGGGTAAAGTCAAGGAAGGTTTAAATAAAGAAGAAGTTGGATTATTTGGGTATCATAAAGGTCAAAGAAGTATTTTTCTTGATGCCAAAACTGGAACATCTAAGTTTGGAGTAAATGGAAAAGGCCAAATTGTTATAGATCCTACTTCTGATATTGCTAGATTATATTCTGGTAATTACAGTGAAGAAGATAAAACTGGATTATTAATAGATCTTACTACTCCAGAAATTAAGTTTGGTAATGGAAATTTTTCAGTAAATAAAGATGGTAAATTAATCGCGGAAGGTGACGGCTCTAAAATTGGAGACTGTACTATTGAAAATGGAGTTTTAAAAGTTCCCGCAGCAAATATTACTGGAAAAATAGTAGCTGGTCAAATTGAAGCAGGATCAATTAATATTGGTGGTTTAAATGAGAATTTACAAGAGTTGATAAATAATGCAGCCTCAAAGGTTGAAGTTTTATATGCTTTAAGTGATTCACAAATCATTCCGCCTTCTGATGATGATTGGAGTCCAGTAGCTCCAGAATGGGAAAATGATAAATTTATGTGGCAGAAAACTGTCACTACAACAAGTTCAGGAGATATTGTAGAAAGTGAGCCGACTTGTATAGCTGGCGCGATAGGACAGAATGGA
>CANRPF010000097.1 GCA_947632375.1 uncultured Bacilli bacterium | reverse complement strand
GAAGCTACAGTAAAAAGAATAATCAAACATAACGACTACATAGAATTAAAATCTTTTAATTCCTATTACCCACCAAAAAAATTAGACAAGAACATAAAGTTTAATATAATCGGCAAAGTAACAGAAGCTAGAATAAGTAAAATATTTGAATAAGGAGAATAATATGAAATTTGGATTTAGAAAACCTAGCATAAAAAAGAGTATAAAAGCTAGAACTACTGGAAAAATTAAAAGGAAAGCTAAAAAAACAATAAATCCTTTTTACGGTAAAAAAGGTATGGGATTTATTAAAAATCCAAAGAAATCTCTATATAATAAAATATATAATAAAACTTCATTTGGTGTTAATAATGTTATAAGAGGTATTACAAAAAATAAAAATTTAAAAAGCAAGAAAAGTAATTCAAAAATTAATGAGACAAAATATTGTACTGATAAAGATAGCAAGTATTATGGCTATCCTAATGAATTAAAAAACATGTGTGAACATGAAGAAAAATATAAAGATTATTGGGACAAATATCAAGATTATACTGAAAAAATCAACTCTCTATATTCTCTTTTTATGAATAGTAATTTCAATACAAAATATTTCGAAGATTTAAAAACTTATTGCGAAAAAATCATAAACATAGAGCCTATTATTAACAAAAGTATTGAAGAAGAAAATAAAATAAATAACTCCAATAAATCTCTTCATTCTTACTGTATAGGCTATCATAAACTTGCTATGGCTTATGAAAAACTTGGGAGATATGATATAGCTATAGAAATATGTAAATATGCTATAGAATCAGGTTTTCCTGATGACAATACAAAAGGTGGCTTTGAAGGAAGAATACGAAGATTAGAAAAAAAGATTTCTTTATGAATATGCTAAACTTAATTATCAGTATTAAGACAATAAAAAAATAGATAACATACTCCCCCGACCAAAGTTTGTATGTTATCTATTTACTAACTACTTATATAAGCAGTTTTATTTGTATATTTATTATACATCATTAAACCTGCTTATACAAGTACCAAAAATTTGTTTAAGGAGGTATTTTTTATTGAAAGATAATATAAATAGTAATATGAATAATTATAATAAAAAAGCCGAAGAAGTAGCATTATATATTCGTGTCAGTACAGAGGAACAAGCCTTAAATGGAGATAGTTTAAGAACCCAACGAGAAGAATTAACTAAATATGCTATTGCTAATGGATTTCATATTTATAATATATATGAAGATGATGGATTTTCTGCTACTAATTTAAAAAGACCTGCTCTTCAAAGAATGTTAAAAGATGTAGAACAAAATAAAATTAATCGAATACTTATAACAAAGCTAGATAGACTTTCTCGTGGTGTTAGAAACTATTATAAAATACTTGATACTTTAGATAGTCATGAAGTATTTTGGCAAACCGTATTTGAAAAATATGACAGTTCAACTGCTAATGGTAGATTACACATAAACATCATGCTTTCTGTTGCTGAAAATGAATCTGCCCAAACATCAGAGAGAATTAGAAGTGTTTTTAAAACAAAAGTAGAAAGCAAAGAATTGATTAGTGGTAAAATTCCTATTGGACTAAAAAAGGAAAATAAAAAGCTTATTATTGATAAGGATAAAGAACAAATCATTTTGGATTGTTTCCAATTTTATAAAGAAACTACTAGTGCTTATAAAACATTCCAAAAACTAGACCTAAAATATCCAGAATTACAACTGAACTATATGAGAACATATAGAATTTTAACAAATAAATTGTATATAGGAATCAAACAAACTAAATATGGAGATATAGAAAACTATTGTCCATCTATTATAGATAAGAAAACATTTGAGAACACACAAAGATTACTTAAGAAAAATGCTAGAAAACCGAGTAAAAAAAATTCTGGTGGATATATTTTTCAAAGTTTGTTAAAATGTGCTGAATGTGGTTATACTCTTGGGGGAAAATTTTATTCTAAAAATGTAGAATCTTCTAAATACTATTACATTTGTAAAAGACATCATCTAGCAATGAAATGTAACTGTAATACCAATTTCAATGAACAAAAAATTGAACAAAAATTACTTAAAGTTTTTATACCACAATTAAAAAATTATATTACAGATTATGAATATAAACAAAAAAATATTGAAAAAACAGATTTATCCAAAGAAATTATAAATTTGGAAAATAAATTATCAAAATTAAAAGATTTGTATGTAAGAGATTTAATAAGAATTGATGATTATGAAAATGATTATAAAAATTTTATAACTCAACTAAATTCCTTATATAACGAACAAGAAAAAATACAAAACATTAATACAACAGATAATAACATAGATGAATTAAAATCATTTTTGAAACAGGATTTTATCTCCATATATAAACAATTATCTAGAACAGAAAAAAGAAGGATTTGGCTATCTATTATTGATTACATAGTAATAGATAAAGACTATAATATAAAAATATTTTTTATTTAACTTATTTTTGGTACTTTTTTCTATTATCAGATGTTAATAAAAAAAAGTACTATAAATAATAAAGAAAGGAAAAGCTTATTGATTTTCCCTTCTTTATTTCATTTAAAATCCCCAATTTAATATTATTTTAACATATATTTTAATCTTTGTGTGTTGAAATTTGTCGAATTTAAAAATGTTCTTGATTTGAAAAAAACGTTGAAATTTAGCCGAAAAACGGCTTTCGAGAATGAATTTTAAGCCGTTTTTATTTTTTAGGCAACGAGTTATATTACTTGATTTTTTAGATATTTTTGAAATTTTTAAAAATATTGCAAAGAGCATTAATGGATACTTTAAATGTTGACAAAATAGAAAAATAGTTTTATAATAATATCAATAATATAAATAATCCGTATCGGAAATAAAAAGGAAATAGTTATTACCAACCAACTATTTCTTTTTTTATCAAAAAAAGAGCTAGACAGGATAATTCCCATCTAGCTTAATTTTATTTATAATTATTAACATTTATGTAAGCATATCTACCAGTTTTAACAACGTAGATATAATCTACTATATTGGATATATGTTTTATAATTTTAACTTGTGTTAGTGGTAAGTAAGTGTATTTTGTTCCACTTAAATTTGATTTTGAATATAGTATCGTTTTGTTTTTTAATCTCTTGTATGTTCCTGTTGTAGTCTCTACTCCTGTTATAGTATACGCTGATTTGCTTATATATCCTTTTCTTCCTGTTTTTACTACTTGTATATAATCTACGTTGCTTGATATATTTGAAAGCACTTTAATTTGAGTTTGTGGCAGATACGTATATTTAGTTCCTGTTAGATTAGATTTTGAATAAATATATGTTGTAGATTTTAATCTATAATAAGTTCCTGCACTACTATTCACATTTTGAGTAGTTTGATTAGTAGATGTTAAATAATCAGAACATACCCAACCTACTAGAGGACTTGTTATATAGCTCCAATTTCCTTGTGTACTTTCTACTCTTACTGTTGTTCCATTAGCTAGTCCACCTTTAATACTTCCCCATATAGATGTTCTTACGTTTAATCCACCGTTAGCTTTTACATATCTTGTGTATCCTGCTGTTGTTGTAGGCTGATTATTTTCTTGTGTATTTCCATCATGTGCATAACAGAAGAATCCTTGTGCATTTGCATAATTTATAAAGTTATTTACAGAACAATACACAGTATTTCCACTAACTGTTACTTTTCCTCTACGTGTTGATGTTTCAAATTTCCCACTATATAAATAAGGGTCATATATTTTTATTGTATCTCCATCAATTCCAACCAATACAATAAAATGTCCTCCTGTCGTAAATAATCCATTTCCACAACTTGCTACAACATATCTTTTGTTTTGTAATAATTGTAATGCTCTTTGTATATCAGATGTTTCTGTATATCCTATATTAAATTCATCAGCTATTGCTCTAAAAGCTGACCAATATGTACCATTATTAGATGACCTATATCCATATTTTACGAATAAGTCTGCCATTGTATCTGGTGTAATTGCACCTTTACAGGCTGTTACTACCATACTTGCTGAGGTTGGACCACAACCTGATGTTCCAATTGTTTGACTTCTATCTCCTATACTTGAATACATCTTATTAGACCATCTACTGTCAATTTGTGAATAATATGTAAGTCCTTTATAATCTCCAAGTTCTACGTTCCAACTTCTTGCTCTGTCTCCCTCATATGCTATTTCTCCTTGTAATTCAAAGCCCTCATCTTCTACTTCTTGTTCTTGTGCTTTTTCTTGCTGTTCTGTTTGTTCTATTAT
>CANRPF010000096.1 GCA_947632375.1 uncultured Bacilli bacterium | reverse complement strand
CTTTTTTTACCTATTTATCAATAAAAGCAGGACTTTAAATCCTGCTTTTTATCCATTTTAAGTGGCAAACTCGGGTTGTAGCATATTTTACATAATTTTTCAATAAAAAATCGCATTTTCTATAAAATTTGTTTAAACTATTAACTTTATTCTGCTCTGTCGTTTCCATATTAAAATTATCTCCGTATTAACGGACAACTATATATAATTTATTAGGCATATTATATCACTATTTTAAGAAATGTCAAATTTTTACTTTTTTATATGTTTTTTAGATATTCTTACATTTTTAATAATTTTATCTTTTTAGATAAATTATATACATAAACATCATTTGAATGATTAAATACTTAAAAAGTAATACTTTTAATGATTACTCTATGAGACTCAATATACGAAATATTAGTCTTTTCTAGTTTTCTAATACTGTAATTTACAAACTTTTGAGTAACATTTGAAAAATCACATATAAATTCAAGCCTTTGCTTTAGACTTTCTTCAAATTGTAGTTCTTGCTTGTTTATCTCCATTTCAGACATCATCCTTTCATTATAAATTAGGATGATTTTTTGCAAAAGAAAAAAATCAACCAGTTTAATTCTGATTGATTTTGTATTTACTGTTCTATAAAAGTCCTAACAGATTCTTCATGGAGCGATTAAGGAGGTTATTTGCGAAAAATTTTCCTCCCACTTTTTGCTCAAAAAATAATTTGATTAATCAACTGTATAACTTATATTATAATATTAGTTTACACTATTTATCTGTTTTATTCTTTCTTCAATATTATTTAGTTTTTCTGTTAAGTCTTGTTTTCTATCTCTTATCTCTTGAACTTTTTTAGTAGGTGCTTTATTTATAAAGCCTTCATTATTTAACATGTTATCTACCTTTTCAATTTCTATTAATAGCTTTTCTTTTTCTTTTTTTATTCTTTCAATTTCTTCTTTAATATCTATTAATTCTTCAAAAGGAATAAATATTTCTAAATTTGAAGAAAGAACACTTATTGCATTTTGTGGTATATTTTCTTTATATTTTTGAATTATTATTTTATCTGCAAATCCCAATTTTTTCAAAAATTCATTAGACTCTTTAACTTCATTTTCATAGATATTTGTAACAGCAATTAATTTTGTTTTTTTAGCTGGGTGCACATTCATCTTAGCTCTTACGTTTCTAATTTCAGTAATTACTTTTTTTACTTCTTCAATATAATTTTCTGCAATAGTATAAACTTGTTTTTCATCATATTTAGGAAATTCACTTATCATTATGCTTTCATCTTTATTATATAAGTTTCTATAAATTTTTTCCGTAACAAATGGCATAAAAGGATGCAATAATTTCAATGAATCTCCTAAAACTTTATTTAATACATATTGAGCTGTTTTTCTTGATAAATTCCCTTTATCATACAATCTTGGTTTAACAATTTCTACATACCAATCGCAAAATTCATTCCATATAAAATTATAAATACTGTCTATTGCTACACCTAAATTATATTCTTCCATATTTGAATATACTTGTTGTATTAACTTATTTAACTTTGTTAACAGCCATTTATCTTCAACCTTTAAGTTTAATTTTTCAACGTTTTCATCATAATCTTCTATGTTCATTAAAACAAATTTTGAAACATTCCATATTTTATTTGCAAAGTTTTTAGCAGCTTCTAATTTTTCTGTTAAAAATCTCATATCATTACCTATAGAGTTTCCAGATATTAACGAAAATCTTAATGCATCTGCTGAATATCTATCTATAATCTCTAATGGGTCTATCCCGTTTCCTAATGATTTAGACATTTTTCTTCCTTGGCTATCTCTTACAATACCATGTATAAGTACATCTTTAAAAGGTACTTTTCCTGTTTGTTCCAAAGCTGAAAACATCATTCTTACAACCCAGAAAAATATAATATCATATCCTGTAACTAATGTATTAGTTGGATAAAAAGTTTTAAAATCCTCTGTATTTTCTGGCCACCCCAAAGTTGAAAAAGGCCATAGTGCAGAGCTAAACCATGTATCTAATGTGTCTTGATCTTGTGTTAATTCTGTAGATCCACATTTTTCACACTGTTCTACTTTTTCTACGCTTACATTTATATGACCACATTTATCACAATAATATACAGGTATTTGATGTCCCCACCATATTTGTCTTGATATACACCAATCTTGTATATTTTCTAACCAATTAAAATATGTTTTTTCAAATTTTTGTGGTACAAATTTTGTTTCTCCATTTTTAACTGCTTCAATTGCAGGTTTTACTAATTCTTTCATAGATACAAACCATTGCTCAGATATTCTAGGTTCAATTATTGTTTTGCACCTATCATGTTTACCAACATTGTGCGTTAATTTTTCTGTTTTAACTAAATCACCTGTTTCTTCTAGCTTTTGAATAATTAATTTTCGTGCTTCTATTATGTCTAATCCCCTATATTCAGGAATCAAATCATTCATTTTATTGTCTTCATTAAATACTTCTACTATTTCCAAATTATGTCTTTTTCCCACTTGGTAATCATTTAGATCATGTGCAGGTGTAATTTTAACACAGCCTGTACCAAATTCGATTTCAACGCTTTCATCTGCAACTATTGGTATTTCTTTGTTCATAATAGGTAAAATACAATTTTTCCCTATTAAATCTTTATATCTATCATCATTTGGGTTTACTGCAACAGCTGTATCTCCAAGCATCGTTTCTGGTCTAGTTGTTGCAACTACAATATATTTATCTTTTCCTACAATTTTGTATCTTATATGCCATAAATTTGTTGTTTCTTCTTCATATTCAACCTCGGCATCTGATATTGTTGTTTTACAACATGAACACCAATTTATCATTCTTTTACCTTTATATATTAAGCCTTTATCATATAAGTTTTTAAATACTGTTAATACAGCTTTTGATAGTCCTTCATCTAAAGTAAATCTTGCATGTTCCCAATCAGCACTACATCCTAACATTTTTTGTTGTTTCACAATTGTTCCACCATATTCTTTTGTCCACTTCCATGCTTCTTCTATAAATTTTTCTCTTCCAATATCTTGTTTATCTTTTCCTTCTTTTTTTAATTTTTCCACAATTTTAACTTCTGTAGATATTGCAGAATGATCTGTTCCTGGAAGCCACAATGTATTATATCCCTGCATTCTTTTATATCTAATTAAAATATCTTGTATCGTTCCATCCAAAGCATGGCCCATATGCAATTTTCCTGTTACATTTGGTGGTGGCATCATTATACAATATGTTTCCTTTGTTTTATTATTATTTGGTTTAAAATATCCTTTTTCTTCCCATTCTTTATAAATACTTTCCTCAAAATCTTTTGGGTTATATTTATTTTCTAATATTTCACTTTTCAAAGCAAATTTTTCCTCCTTTTTCTCATTCAATATATGCATAATGCAAATAATATCCACCCAATGGACTAATATAAAAATCTTTCAATTTATTGTTTACTAAAATTTTTTGCACATACCAGTATATAGGGCATATTGGTAGCTCGTCAAGTATTATTTGTTCTGCTTTTTCTATAGATTGTAATCTTAAATTTTCATCAGTAGTTGTTGTAATAACAGATAATAATTCGTCATATTCCTTATTACTCCATCCTGAGAAATTTAATGTTCCTCCAGTTACCCAGCCATCTAAAAATGTTAGTGGGTCATCATAATCTGCAATTTGTCCATTTCTTGCTATATCATATTCTTTATTAGACAATATTTGTGATAAAGTAGACCATTCTACATTTTTAATATTAACGTTTATACCTAAATTTTCTTTTAAATCATGTTGTATAGCTTCTGCAATTTTCTTATGTTCTTCACTCGTATTAAATACTATCTCACAGGTATTATATGTATCATAAAAAATACAATAATGGCGACAATTATTATAGTAAATAGTCCTAATATCAATCTCTTTATTATAAATTTTATCATTTATAAATCTCCTAATATTATATATAATAGCATATTTTGTCCCTTTAATTATCTTTTATAAATTTTTAACAATTTTATCACATTATTTGCTAAAAATCAAATTTTAACAAAAAAGAAAAGTGATAAAAAAGTTATTATAACAAACGCTATTTACTAATTCGACAACTATCTTTTTATAAAGGGCTTGAGACTTAGTCCCATAAACTGAATTTTTCGACTAGGGAGGAAAAATTCAATGCTTGATAGAGTACCTGTGGGAGTACAAAAAATTTTTTAAGCAGAATTTTTCCTGTTACTTTTTTCATTTTTTATTACTTATTATTGCACCAATTTTATAATTTTCTTTTTTATTATTTGAAAAATTTTTATCACTTTTTACTGCAACTAAT
>CANRPF010000095.1 GCA_947632375.1 uncultured Bacilli bacterium | reverse complement strand
ATGTAGTTCGGTTCAAGACATTTTGTGAAATAAGAAGCGTTATGCTTATCTTGTGATTTGAGAATCTGAGAAATTTTCGACCGAGCAAAGATAGCATAGTGGCTTCCACGCAATAAGCGTGGACTACTATTGTTACATCTGCTCACAGGCATTCTCAGAGCCCTCAAATCAAGACGTGGCAATTCAGTCCACGCTTCGTTAATATCACAATATTATGCTATTTACATGGCTAAAAAAATATTTGGTTGACACGTTTAGGAATTCATCATCTAGTACTAAAAATGATGGAACCAATCCGTATGATCCAAGTTCTTCCATTAATAAATTGGAAGAAAAAAAGAAGATTGCCCAAAAGGAAAAAGACAATATCAAGCAATCGGATTATACTTGGTTTTCTTTGGAGATACTTACAAAAAGCAAAGAATCAAAAAACATCCAAGTTTACACACCACGTATCATAGAGGAAATACCAACCTTACAATTCTTAAAAACAAAAAGACTGGATAACGAAGCCTATGAACAGCAAAAACTTGAAGACAGCGTTAAAGTTCTATTGGATAAACTTGGTGTATATCTTTCTTGTAAAAATGAAATTGATGCAAAACGAACACTTCAAGAACTCACAAATAATATTGTACGGGTTAAAAAACTTTCTATAAAAGAACGGTATGAAACCTTACAAAAGAAATATTTAAAATTACAAAATGATTTAGAACAAGAAAGACTTATTAAATTAACCAAAGAAAGAACGCGTAAAGAGAAAGAAGAACACAAGAACAAGGAAAAAGAAGAAAATGAAAAAATAAAACATGAAAAACAAATTGCAAAAGAACTAAAACGAAAAGAACTGAATGTAAATCTGCTTATTGAAGAAGCAAGGAAGGAAGAAAGAGCAGAACAAACAGAAAAAGCACGATTAGAGGATCTCTCTACTAATCGAAAAGAAAATTGGGCTGATTTCAAACAAGTATTGGATGAAAATGGTATTCAATATTTATACCATTTTACAGATAGACTAAATATACCCTCAATTAAGTCACATGGAGGTTTATTCTCGTGGGATTATTGCAAGAAAAATAAAATAACTATTCCATACCAAGGTGGAGATTATAATTCACAAGAATTAGATAAAAAATACGGTTTAGAAGATTATGTTCGTTTGAGTTTTTGTTATGATCATCCTATGGCTTTCCGCTTACGACAATCAGGACGTGATATAGTACGTCTAAAAATCAAAGTTGATGTAGCATTGTTAAAAGATACATTGTTTTCAGATATTAATGCGGCTGATAAACGTCATACTCACGGTGGAAAATTAGAAGATTTGAAAAAAGTCAATTTTGAGGCAACTCAAAGGAAATATGTCTGTAAAGACGATATTGATTTCAAGCCTCATCAAGCCGAAGTTATGGTAAAGACTTTCGTTTCAAAGAAATATATTGTAAATCTTGATAGTATTTGAATTATGATTTATATAGAAAATAAGAAAAGAAAACTGGAAAAAATTAAAGAAGAATACCCTAATGCTGCAATACTGGATATTACTTCTAATTCTGAAACACGATATGCAAAAATTCTTAGCCCGTTTTATCCACACAAAAATATACCTATTCCTTTTACGGATGGGTTAAAAGCGACCTGTGTTGAAGCAGTTTGGCAGGGACTAAAGGTCTTTGAACATGCAGATGTGGATTTTACAACATTTAAAAATGATACAATGCGTGATTTGAAAAGAACTGTTAGGAAATATGGCGTTCCTAAAGGGCACAGAAAAGGAGCTTACGGTAGAGATCTATTAGGATACTTTGAGGCAAGAATGCTCATTTATCTTCCTACATATAAATGGGTTTTAGATAATATACCTGAGGTACATCATGTAGTAGAACGGATCAAGGAACAAAGTAAAAAACAAGATATAGTATTTTTAGACTACAATACAAATACGGACTTTAGAGATATTTCTAAGCCTCTTTCTCATGCAGGCTTAGTCAAATTGTATATCGAGGGTAATTATCCAACAGAAGATTTTGATAGGTATAAACCAATGACGCAAGAAGAATTAGAACAAAAAAGATTAAACATAAAAAAACAAAAAAAGGAAATCAAGCAAAAAGCTAAAATGCAACAAGAGCAAGTTACGAATCTTTTTAATGATAAGGAGTAATTAATATGGAAAATTTAGATCTTATTATAGCGATTAGTATAGTTATAGCGGTCGTTGTTTTGCAGTTTATTTCTTTCTTCAAAACAAAACAAAAAATAACAGAACTTGGTAGTTTGTTTGAAAATGTAGACAGCTTATTTTTAAAAAAAACATCCATAAATTCAAAAGTGCTACAATCAAAGAGTTCATTGAAAAATTTTTTATCTAATATTCCTGAGAGTCATTCTACATCAGAAGAAAAAAATGATGATGAAGACTATACCGACTTGTCATTGCTTGCAGTTCCAATTGACAAACCAGTAAAAAAAAATTTCGAAGTTATTATCAATAGAACAAATGAATATTTGTGTAAAAATACAGGAACAAGTGCAGATTTAAGCATACTTGAAGACATTTGTGATAATCAAATGGATACTCTTGATGATGAAATTCATAATAGTTTAAATGTGCCATTATATCTTGGACTAGCAGGAACATTTATTGGAATTATAACTGGAGTAAGAGGCATAAACTTTGAACAAATTTTTGCGACTAACAACTTTACAGGATTACAACACTTGCTTTATGGAGTAGGTTTTGCTATGTTTGCAAGTTTTCTTGGATTGTTATTATCCGTATGGAATAGTGCTATTTCATATAAAGCTACAATAGTCAAATCAAATAAAGAGAAAGAAGAATATATAGATTTTCTACGCCGTGAATTAATACCATTGCTGTCAAATAGTATGGCTTCAAGTTTAAATTCATTAAAAGGAGTTTTGGGGCATTTTGTAGATAAATTCGGAAAAAATTTGGATGCTTATGCTGACTCCGCAGAATTGTTAAACGATAATTTGGAAAAGCAGCATTTGGTTTTAGCGGAAATAAATAAACTGAGTCTAACCCAAACAGCAAACAAAATAGCCGAAACATTTATACGGCTAAAAGAATCCTCTGATTCTTTAAATATATTTCATACATATCAAAAGCAACTCAATTCAACCATTTCAAACGTTTCTGGTATTATCAATCAGATGCAGACTATAATGGATAATTTTAAAGAGTTCTCAGTTGGTCTGTCCGTCGTTATTAGTAATCAAAATAAGACAACGGAGTTACAACGAGAGTTTCAAGAGGCTATTGCTATACATTTTCCAACAGGTTCTGAAGCACGAGAAATTTGGAGAAAAGAATTTGATTTACTCCAATCTGAAGGTAAACAAGTTTCAGAGAAACTCTCTGAACAGCTTACTGCATCTACTGAATATATACAGAATTTTGTTATGAGCAACAAAGAGTTTTTTGAAACTTTTGACAAGTTGAAAGAAGTCATTAACACAATGATACAATATACAAAAGTTCAAGCAGACTGTTACAAAGATATGAAAGGGGAAATATTGAATTTGAGGAAAGATTATAAAGATGTACAAATTGAAAATATAGATTTAAATAAATCTATTCTCCAAGCTATTAATACAATGACAGAAGCTATAAAAGACTTAAAGAAAGAGTGTAATTATGGCAAAAAACAGTAGTAATACTTTTTGGTTAAGTTATTCTGACCTTATGACAAGTTTATTCTTCATTATGCTTGTCTTGTTTATCGTGTGTGTTGTAAAGATGAAAGGGGAAGTCATTGCCAAAGAGGAACAATTGAGAAAGATTGAGGAACTAAACAACTCTATTAAAGAAATAGATAACAACTATTTTAAATATGATGAAAGTTTTAAAAGACATACATTAAAGAACATAGATGTATCTTTTAATACTTATAGCTCTAACATTCAAGATATAGATAAATCCCAACTTGATAAGTTACTGAAAGCCGGAGAAGCCATTGTGTCGTTTATGAGAAACGCAAAACGAAAGATTCCTGAAGCACAGTATCTTCTAATCATAGAAGGGCAATCTTCAAAGGATTTTTATATACGAAACTATGAGTTGAGCTACGAAAGAGCCTTGGCATTGATTAAGTTCTGGTCAAACAATGGCATTGAATTCGATTCTTTAGGGAACTGTGAAGTTTTGATTTCAGGAAGCGGTCAATCCAGTAGGTTTAGAATTCAGCCAGATATCAAAGGGAATAAAGGGAATCAAAGATTTGTCATTCACATAATTCCGAAACCCGGAATTATGGAATAAATTTAAAAGGCGGCTACAAGTAAATTAATTATCTTGGAGGTTGCCTTCATTCTATAAATACATTTCATTTTGGTTTAATATGCAAAAACCGAAATATGTGCATATTTAACCGAA
>CANRPF010000094.1 GCA_947632375.1 uncultured Bacilli bacterium | reverse complement strand
GTTGATCCCCAAGAATTTTTTACCCAAGAATTAAAATACATAATGTTTAAATATTTACCTTATGGCTTAAAAGAATATAGTGATATTGAAAATTTAAACTTTTCTAAATGTATTGATAACTACATTGGTAAAAATGATGTAGTCTATAACATTATAAAAGAAAACCCTAACTTAAATAAAATCGATAATAATTTGTTTGAATTTATTCATGTCGATGGAGCCCATCCACCATTTAACTACGATGAGAACTTAAATATAATTGAAGATGGTACTTATGATCAAAAGTTAGAATCAACCTTTGTTTTGCTAAAATCTTTCTTAGATCGTTTAAAGGAAAATGGTGCTTACGATAATTCGATTATTTTAATTATGGAATGGACAATATTGATAAAGCACAATCACAAGAAGGAGTTATGGAAGCTTTACAAACTGAAACAACAAGAGCTTTAGCAGAGAAAGAAGATATATTCTGTGCTACTCAAATGGCAAAAAATGCAGGAATTAAGAGTAAATCTTTAGAAATTGCAGATGAAGCATCAGCCAAAAAAGCTGTTGATGATTTATTTGTTTCTTTATGGAATAACGGCGTAAGTGCAAAAGATGATGTAACTATGTATTTAACACCTTGGTTTTATATGTTATTCCAAAATAGACTAATTGATTTAAAAACCAATAATGATGACTTAATCGCTAAAGGTGTTTTAGGATTATATAATAATGCTAAAATTAAAATGACAAATAATGCTTATAATGATGGAAAAGATGACTATATCATCTTAAAAACATCTAAAGCATTTGCATATTGCAATGGTATTGATAAATTAAAACCATATGAACCAGAAAAAGGTTTTGCAGAAGCTATTAAAGGTTTAAATACTTATGGTGGTAAGATGGTTAGACCAAAAGAGTGTGCAGTATTAAAATGTCATCAAAAAGCAGAATAAATGAAAGGAGATATGTAAAATGACTGATTTAACAAGTAATGTTTTAGAAAGAAATATAGCTTTGGAATTAACAGAAGCAGAGGCTATTACTACTGAGGGAGTGACTATTGATTATGACAATAAATCTTGTGGAAAGATTTTAATATTAATTTCTAATTCTGGAGCAGGACCAAAGAAAGCAACTATAGTAAAAGGAGATTCTTTACAAGGTACAGAAGATTTAGAGGTTTCTGTTACAAATGGAAAAACTGTAGGAATTGTTATCGAATCAGGTAAATTCGAAAATGTATCTGGAGAGAATAAAGGCAAGGTTGTCATCAAAGGAGAAGATGCAGACAGTCTAAAAGCACAAATAATTGAATTACCATAGTTTAAGAGGGGTTTAATCCCCTTTATATACAAGTAAAGGATATTAGCTAGTTCGATTCTAGCGACTTGGAGGTATTAAAATGACGTATGGAGAGAGTAAAAAACAAATATTAGCATTAATAGAAGAATATTCGCCAGCAATGAATAAGTTAACAGAAGATGAAGATATTGCAACAAGATTACCACATTTATTTGATTTGGCTTATAAAGAATTAGCCCAAAATAAAAAGATTATAGCAACTAAAACATATCAAGAAAAAAGCAATGAGAAAAAAGAGAATAGGTATACAGCTTATACTTTACCTTCTGACATGTATCAAATAAAAAATGTTTTTATGTTGGATAATAACAATAAAAGATGTAATGCTGATTATTATACGGTAGGAAGTAATAAGATATATATTAATGACAATTCAAACGGACAAACTATTTTGGAATATTATAAATACCCACAAACAATAAATGAAAAAACAGAAGATGATTTTTATTTAGAAATAGATCAAGATGCACAAAGTATATTACCTTATAAAGTTGCAGATGACATTTTAAAGACTGATCCAAGTGCAGATTATACTGCTTTTGCTACAGAATTTCAAAGAAAATTGCAATTATTAGATAATAGAAGGAATGTACCTAGTGTTAGTTTAAGAGAATATGAGCCAGATGAAAATGAAGGAGAATTTGATATATAGGAGGTTGTTATGGCTACAGGAGTAAAAAGAGTATACACAGACTTTGCTGGTGTAGATTTTTTAGAAGAACCAAGCCTAGTGGCTATAACTAGAAGTCCTGATGCGTTAAATGTTTGGAAGAACTATGAAGATACGCAAGGAGCTTGCGTAGAGACAAGACCAGGATTTAAAAAGTTAGCCCAAATAGGAACGAAAATAAATGGAATATATATTTATAGAACTGACACAGCTTTAATTCATAGTGGAACAGTATTATACGAGTGGAGTAATTTTCCAGATGTGCCAGATGAAGAGCATTTAAAACAATTATATACAGATATGAATAATGATAAAAAAAGTTATTTTAATAAAGCAGATCAAGAAGGCAATGTTTATATAAACGATGGAAAAAATTATTTAGTATATGATGGTACAACAGCTAAAAAGGTAACAGATGCTGATCCTTTTATTCCAAGAACGACAATAAGTAGAACAGCAGGGGATATTGGTGGTGGAGAGACATTACAAGATGTCAATGTATTAACTCCTAAGAGGACAAATAGTTTTGTAGGAGATGGAGAAGCGAAAGATTTCTACTTAGATGCACAAAGTATAGATGATGAAATAGTTACAGTTATAGTTAATGACATTGAAAAAGTTGAAAATACAGACTTTACAGTAGATAGACTAAGAGGAAAGATAACATTTAATGAAGCACCTTCAAAACCTGATTTAAGTGGAGAAGACAATGTTTTTATAACATTTTCAAAAACTATTGAAGGGTACTCTGAACGAATTGCTAAATGTACTAATGCATTGATTTTTGATAATCGCTTGTTTTTTACAGGTAATCCTGATTATCCTAATGCAATATTTCATTCAGAAGTAGGAAATCCGCAGTATGTTTCAGATTTAAATTATTATGAAGATGGAGCTAGTGATAGTTTAATTACTGGAATGACCGTAGGAAATAATATATTATGGGTATTTAAAAACCTAGACCAAAACAATGCTAATGTATTTTACCATGAGCCTACATTAGACTTAGAAGTTGGAAAGATATATCCAAGTAAACAAGGAAACGTAAGTATTGGTTGTTATGTTGGAAGTATAAATTTTCAAGATGATATTGTTTATTTGAGTAGATATGGACTAGAAGGGGTTAGTACAGAAAAAATAGATAGTAGACAAGTAGTAGCACATAGAAGTTCTTTAGTAGATGTTAAGATGACTAATGAGGATGGTTATTCTAATGCTTGTATGGTAGTTTGGAAGGGCTATTTATGTGTTTTAGTGGATGGTAGAATGTATTTAGCAGATAGCAGACAAAAGTATGCTAAGTTAAATAGTTTTGAATATGAGTGGTTTTTTTGGGATATAAGCAAAGCTAATCCCAATATTTTAAAAGAATATGATGATAAGTTATACATAGGAGCTAAAGATGGCTCTATTTTTATTGTTGAGGGAACAAACGATAATGAAGAAGCAATATTAAGTTATTGGACTACTCCTATGGATAATTTTGGATTTGATAATCAACTAAAAACTACAAATAAACGAGGCGGAATAGCAAAAATAAAGACTATTCCAAACGGAAGAATAAAGATAGCAAGAAGAACGGATAAGTCAGCAGATTATAAATACACAACTGAAAAATCAGCAACTGGTTTTGACTTTAATAATATTGATTTTTCAAATTTTAGTTTTGTTACTACAAATAAGTCATATCTAGTTTTCAAAATTAAAGAAAAGAAAATAATCGAAATGTCAATTAAATTTTATAGTGATGAAAAGAATAAGCCATTCGGGATATATAGTACTACAATAGAAGCTTTTGCTGGTGGATATGTAAAAAAATAAGGAGGAAATAATATGAGTTTACCAGAGTGTACAGTAAATACAAATAATATACAAAATTTACCTGATTCGCCAACATTAACGGCAAAAGAATTAAAACAGGAATTTGATAAAGCAGGAAAAGAGATAAAAGATTATATAAACGATTTATTGTTGCCCGCAATTGAGAAGCTGGTTAATACAGAGAAGAATACTTTATCTGACAGTTTAAAGCAATCTACAGATAAATTAAATCAAGAACTTATTAAAACGCAAAATTCAATTGGAGAAAAAATATTAGCAGACAACAAAAAAAGATACCCAGTAGGAAGATTATACATATCAGATGTAGAAGTAGATCCAGCTATTATTTTAGGGTTTGGTGTATGGGAAAAAATAGAAGATAGATTCTTATTAGCATCAGGAGAAACATATAAAGCAAAAGATACTGGAGGAGAAGCAACACACAAACTGACTGTAAATGAAATGCCTAACCATATGCACGGATTTAACCAAAGTGCTGTAGCTGTATCATCAGCTGGATATAACTGGGCTATTGGTGCAGGAGGGGGAGTTGGACT
>CANRPF010000093.1 GCA_947632375.1 uncultured Bacilli bacterium | reverse complement strand
CCCTGTATATTACGTATATTGCGCTATATGGGGTACGTAATATTTATTTTTAGAGCTAGGTTTCATATGGGACAAAAAATATATTTAGCTGATTCTAAAACCAACAAATTAATAAAATCCCCATTTATAGCAACATAATAACCACTTATATACCCTCTATTCTATTGTACCCTTATATATTGCCCTTTCTACATTCCTGCCCTTATATATAATAAGGTAGATAACAGATTCTAAAAAAATTTTAAAAAAACTTTCATAATGTCAGATATTTGGGTTTCATAAAATCCCGATTCATGTTATCCTATAGATAGTTAAAGATAACAAAAATATTTGAGTTGGAAAAATTTAGAACTGCAGAAATGAAAATTCTTTCAAAGATATTTCAAAAAAAGTTCAAAAAAAGTTAAATTTTTTCTAAAAAAACTATTGCAAAGTATTAATCATTCATGGTAAAATACTAGTATAGAAAGTTAAAGATAACAAATTTAAGAAAGGTAGATATTTAAAATGAAGTATGAAAAGACATTGAAGATGGTTGATAAATTATATTTGTCCCCTTCAACAACGTTCGAAAGTGTAACAAACCCAAATAAACAATGGATTTACCACATTGCAAACTTTGAAGGTTTATCAGTTTCTGTTTATACAGATGTTAATGATGTAATGAGTATACGTATAGATTTCCCGTTTGAAGGTAGAAATATTATGGTAGTATTAAACTATGATTACAAAGATGGTTCATGGCAATTTGATAAAGACACATCAAAAAATTACTCTTATACATCTAAACTCAATAAATTAATCGAAAGCTTTTTACTAACAGATGAAAAAGAAAGTCAATTAACTTCAAATGATACAACTTCAAATGAAGTTACTTCAAATGAAGTGAGTACATTCAATTCTAGTGTTTCTTCTAATGACACTGTTAAGGTATCAACCGAAAAACAGGTAAAAAAGCCTCGTAATTATGGATATTTGGAATGTGTAGAAAGTGCATTAAAAGAGCTCTCACAGCTTGAATACACTTCAATTAGTGAGCGTGAAGATTGGTATAACAGTGACAGAAAAAGAAAATTCTATGAATATGTTTCACTGTGTAATAACAATTACATACGCATTACAGAGACTACTATAAACAATCAATTACTAGGGTATGATTTGGCAATTGGTTTATATGACTCACATTTGAATACGTGCACCTTGTCGGTGGATCTATCAGAAGAAAAAATCAGTATAAAGAGGGATGGATACTTCCGTTATACTCAAGAATTCAAAGATTTTGGGGAAAAAGAGCCTCATTTAATGAATGCGGATCAAATAAAAGCCTATGTAACCAAAATTATTGACTATTGTAAAGTATGTGACGGCATTAGGGAAAAAATAGGCAATGAAGAAAGTACTAAAACAGCTTTTAAAGCCCTCTTACATAGCTATGGCATTACTCCCGACGCATTACCCGATAAATTGGATATCGTGGAAAGGGATATCATACCAAAGATAAACGGCGACAAAGTGATAGAACTAGACGTATCCGAGGCGTTCAATGAGGCTTTAAAACATTTTGCACAGCCTAAAACGAAAGAATATGAAGTATTAAGGCAATTTGTTTATACAACTCAAACCGGATTTATTGATCGCTGTATATTAGAAGGCATTTTGACGGATATCACTTATAGTTATGATTTTAATGGTCGAAAGACATATTATAGAATTGAGGGCATAAAATGAAACAAAGATACTTCAAAGCGGTTGATATGAGTAATGAAGTAACTTCCTTCATTGATACGCTATCAGACCCCAATATTACCATAATGGACAAATTCAATGAAGAAAGATATAAGAAAGATATAAGCAATGTATTAGATTTGTTATCTAATGCATTGCGTATAATAAATAATAACAGCCGTATAAATAAGCATAATAGCATTTTTACAAAGTGCGAAAAATATAATACTTATGACATTGACAGCGAAAAACGGGTATTAATCCCAACTATCAACAAAGATGAAGAAACAATTTTAAAGTTTTTCAACATGGGTAAATATTGCCAAATCAAATTTTACCAAAATTTGGATAAATCAAATAATATCTTTCGTAAAGGTATACAATTAGATTTAATTAACGACCCATTATATCATGGGTGGGACGACGCTATTTTTATTAATATAGCACTTCATAACATTGACGGCTCTTTTCAAGTGGAGGCTTTTAATACTTATGAGATCGATAAATTTATCGATGTGTTAAATAACTTTCCATATAGAATGTATTAAGCATTTTAAAAGGGCTGTCATTAGTCCTTTTAAACATTAAATTATAAATAAAAGAAAGGATAAAATTAAAATGAAGTATAAAAAAACAATTGATCTATTAGACAGTGTAATTCTAATGGACTCACAAAAAACGGACTTTAACTATATTGAAAGAGACGGATATACTTATATTAGCGGATGGATATCAGAGCAAAATTTAACCTATAACATAAGATTTTACGACAGCCTGATATATATAAATCTTATTACAGAGTTTGGTATAACAAATTTAGCATACTTATATAACTCTGATAAAGAAGAATGGGTATTTAATAAAGCTCTGTCTAACCGTCTTCATAACGTGAGTGCAGTAAACACAGTTTTAGAATCAGTTCTAAAACGGGGCTTTACTATTGGATATCTTGAAAAGTATCTTAAAAAGTATTATAAACGCTATTACGCAATAAATGAAGACCCATGGAACATCTTCATAGAATTATATGATAAATATGATAGTGAACCGTATCAAGTCCGCATTGAAGTTTATAACGGTTTGGTAATTGATTATAAGCTCTTAAATGAGTGGGAATATGTAAGTTAGTCAATTAAATAAGGTATTATAAGAAAGGTAATTATAAAATGAGAAATCGCAATTATTGGAACTTAAGTAAAAGAATGTTTTTAGCATTATGGGAGGAAGAAAAAAATAAACCCATACCTATCAATAGGTTTGGAAATATCCCGACGGATTGCGCAAATAACTATCTAATAAAATGGATCGGTAATTGGACGGTTGAAATTGCCCATGGTAGCGAGCTCTTTACATCTGTGACAGTAATTAACATATGGGAAAAAGACACACATAAAAATATATGTTCTTTATGCCTAGTATATCAGCCTGGGGAAATTAGAAAGTCAATAATAAGCGACACAGGATGTGACAGATACAAAGATATTAAAAAGTTATTTGACGACATTATAAGAAAGTATGAGCAATATAAAGAGGTATAAATATGTTACATTATTTAATGACTTCATATATATTAGTCTTTACTGATATGATTATAGCAATTGCGCTAATATTGCCTATTAGCGCAGCTATAATTGCTTTCTTATTACTCCCCGATATCAATTACATTCAAGAAAAAGCGGTAAAAGAGAACAACGAAAAAATGAGACGTAAAACGGTTATAGCCTTATTTAAAGGTAGTTTGTTAATGGATTATTATAAAATAAAAAGAGGTATATAAAAATGGATAAATTAGAATTAAGTACAGGCACAGGAAATACATTTACTTGTGAGTGGGTTCCTGCTCCGCTAACTGACCCTATAATTAGAGGAATACTAGAAAAAATTAAAATATCAAATATAACATATACCGATTTCGATATATGGGGTCTCGAGTCTTTAATATATGAGTTAAGTAATAATAAATTTGTAACGTTATATGAGGACACGAAAAATAAAAAAACGTATGAAGAAGTCGGAACGTCAAAAAAATTTGACCGAGTCATTATTAACTGCACAATAAAATCTTTTCCTGTGGTATTAATTTGTGACGTTAAAAGTTCAAAAATAAATACCCCAGACTACGGACAAATTGAGTCAATAAATATTTATTATTATTAAAAGAGGTATAAAAATGAAGTATCAAAAAACAGTCAATTTAGTAGAAAAATATATTCTAAAAAATTGGGATAAAGCAAGAATAAAAGAGGACTATAGAAATAATGGTGTGATTACTATAAATTTGATTTTTGATGACGTTCCCGCCGATGGGTTTAATTTAATGTTTAAAACTTTACAATTATGGGTAACAATAGAGACGGATTATTACAACCATGGTAAACATGGTATTAGGATAGATTTTACAGAGTCTTTTTTACCTCCCTATGGTAAGGGGTCAATCTTATTCTTTGAAGAAGACGAGAAAGAAAAAAGGACATATGAGGGCGGTCGGTGGTTAAAATATATCCCCACGTATAACAAAGTGTTAGAAAGCGCATTAAAGGAGGTTTGAGACATGGCTATAATTATTTTATCATGTTTGGGGTTATTCATAAAAGCCTTCAAACCATTTATATTTTAGAGCGGTAAATTAACCGCTCTTTTTTCTGCCAAAGTATATGGGATATACCCCATCGGGTTTCCTTCATTCCATTAATGGAATGTTCCACTCGGG
>CANRPF010000092.1 GCA_947632375.1 uncultured Bacilli bacterium | reverse complement strand
CCTTGACTAGCTAAAAACTAGGAGGTATAATTGATATAGAAATTGAAAAGGAGTTAGAAAATGAAAGATTTAAGCTTGATGGAAACAATTGTTAAAATAGATAGATTATCACAAATTTTAGATAATGTTAATAAAGAATATAATAAGAATGGACAGTTTATTATGTATTCATTTGTCTTTGAGGATGAGGAATATAATTTTTATATTCAAGATAGATTTGATGACGACAGATATAGCCATGATACCCTATATTGCTGGTATCAAACAACGGATGAAAATGGTGACATTGATGATTATTTTTCTTTAGATTATTTAAAATTTATTGTTGATGAATTATATAATATTTGTTTAGAAAAGGGCTTGATTAAATAGAAATCAAGAGGTATAATATAATTACAATAAAGATAAAGGAGTTAAAAAATGATAAACTTAGTAAAATTAATATTAAATTTAGAAAAATTAGTTGTAAATGGAATAGCTGAAAAAGAGGATGGTGCTTATGAGGGAGATGTAAATTATACAGTACCATATTTTACCCAAAAATTAGAAATAGAAGTAGAAATTGATAATTGGGAGAATAATACTTTTAAAATCTCTCCTGTCTTGAGAAATGGTAAACTTGAAACACCTATCAATCTTGATTATGCTATTGGTTTAGTTGACGAGGTAATTGAAACGTTATAAAAAAGTTTAAAAAAGAAGTTGACTAATAAGAAATTAGGTGGTATAATATTTATAGAAATTAAAAAGGAGTTAAAAATGAATAATATTTACAGAGATTTTGAGGATATTTTAAAGTTAAAAAATTCAGAAGGATTAATTATTGACTGTATAGACCCTGATGATTTATCTTCTATTTTAGATTTTATGTTAGAATGCGGAGTTATTACTGATAAAAACTGTTTTGAAACAGCTATTTATTTTACCCACAACGATATTAAAAGGGTATTATTACTATTTGATGATATAAAAGACAAAACAAAAGTTTTAATTAATAAGATGGCTATTTGGAAATTACAATACCATCCCTTGTTAAATGGAATTTGGTTATCAGATTTTATTTCTAACAATAGTAATGATGTTGAGGATTGGCAATATGACGAAGACCAAATACCAATAGTTATATTATAAATTTTAAAATATGTTTAAAAAAGAAGTTGACAAGTTAAAGATCTTTTGCTAAAATATAATTACAATAAAGAAAAGGAGTTAAAAAATGAAAAACTTAAACAAAAAACATTATATTCAGCTTATAGATAACTTAGATGGCGTTTTGGATACATTATTAGGAATTGCTGATGACAATAACCAGTTTATTAATTTAACTGGTTGGCACGATACAATTAATGACTATTTTTGTGAATTAGAATTAATTAAAGATATATACGCTGACGAAATTAACACAGATTCTGAATTATATCAAGCTTTCTTTAAATTCAAACAAATGTTTTTAAAGTACAATGAATTTAATCTTAAATATTTAAAAATGAAGGATAAGGTTGACAGTTATTTACTTAATAATATTGATTTAAATTTAATTTAAAAATAGAGTTGACAAGTAATAAAAGACCGTATATAATATAAGTATAAAAGGAGTTAAAAATGAAATTATTAGAAAGACAATTAGTTACAAACAATTTAAGTATTATTAAAGATTTAATTGATAGTTTAAATAGTCATATTAAAACACAGAAAAAGAATTATTTACTTAATGATATGTTAAATCTAGAAAGAACCTTTGGTAATATAGAAGTCCAATTAGATTTATTAAACGCTGACGCTGATTTAAAATCCGATTACGATATTTTGTTAGATCGATATTACGATTTGTCAACGGATGCGGAAGATATTTTAAATTTAATTTAAATAAAGTATTGACAAGTTAAAGATTTTTTGATAAAATATAATTACAATAAAGATAAAGGAGTTACAAAGTGAAACAAGAAATATTAGCTAATTTAGAAGTTTTATACGGTATATCTTATTTAGAAGCAATTAAAATGGTTAATGATTATTTATATAATCTTGAATGTTTGATTGACGAGGACTTATTAGATTTACTCGTTAAATGTATTGATAATGATATTATTGATGATACTTACGCTCAAGAAATACTAGAAAACAGGAGCGCGGATGATTTTGCTATAATACTGGGTCAAATACTCAATCGTGAAATTCAAGTTAGAAAACCTAATATTTATATTTACGATGAAATTAAACCGTATTTCACAAGTCCATCTGAATATGAAGAATATTTAGAAGAAAATAATATTGAGACTGAAAAAGATTTAATACTTAAATGGAATGATGAGGATCTGAATATTAAAGCTACTTATATTGAGGATCTTGATTTAGTTTTATCAGAAGAATTTTAAATTTAGTGAGAAAAAAGAGTTGACAAGTTAAAGATCTTTTGATAAAATATAATTACAATAAAGATAAAGGAGTTATAAAAATGATAAGTAAAGAATTAGATAAAGCTTTAACAGAATTTTACGGAGATTACAACGTTTATCTTATGTATTATTATGATATGTATGTTGGTAAATTTTACAATGATGAACAGTTTATAATAAAAACTATAAACTTATTTAAACAAGGTGTTATAACTGAAAGTAAAGTTAATGAAGTATTTGAAAAGTCTGAACCATTATTATCCCAGTTAAATGTATGTATTAATGACGGTTCTGTTAATTTATATGAAGTTTATGATTTTTTCGAAAATGAAATTTTACCCTTTGAATATAACGGAGATACGGAAAAAGTAGAAAAAGAATGGGGAAAATTGGAAGATAACAGAGGATTTATAACCGATGCACTTTATGACCTTGTAGAGGATTATTGTAAAGATAAAGATTATTTATATTATGACGGTGATGTTTTTGTTAATGATTTACACTAATTTTGTTTAAAAAAGAAGTTGACAAGTTAAAGATCTTTTGATAAAATATTTATAGAATAAAACAAAGGAGTTAAAAATGTTAAAACCTGAATTAGATGAAGCTTTAGAATATTACTACGGAGATGATATATCTTGTTTATTATATTACGTTGACTGGTATTTATATAAATTTGTTTATGATGAGGACTTGGTAATTAGAATAATTAACTTGTATAAACAAGGTAAAATAAAAGACCAAACGGTGGAAAATATCTTTTATGAATTAGAACCTGAGTTATACGGTACTGCTAGTGATATTGACAACGGCTCAATTTATCTTATGGGTAACGAAGAATTTATAGAAGAGTTTATTTTACCTGAGTACGAAGACGAGGAAGAAATGGAAAAAGAATTAGGAGAAACGAATCGTGAAATTGTATCTAATTATATTGAACACGATTATAGTTTTAAACATGATTTAGCGGACTTAGATGATATAGAATCTGTTTTAATCGTTGAAAATTAGTTTAAAAAAGGAGTTGCCAATTTTTAAACTAAATGGTATAATAATAGTATAAATTAAAGGAGTTTTACGTTAATGAATCCAAATAAAGATAGATTAAAAAGTTTAATGTTAAAAGTAGATTCTTTTGTTAATAAAGTTACTGATTTACAAAATAAAATTAATAATGACGAAATCGGTCTAGCTGAATTATTAAGTATTTTAAGCGATTTAAATTTTAAGTCAGGTGAGATTGAGAATTTATTAAAGAATAATAATTATTCTGATTATTTGTTTAATAGCTATTTTGATAAATGGATTGACTTTATGAGCATACAAGAAAGCGTTTTAAAATCTATCGGCAGAAAAAATGTAAAAATTATTTAAAAAAGAAGTTGACAAGTAATAAAAGACCATGTTATAATATAAGTACAATAAAGAAAAGGAGTTACTAAAATGATTAGTTATGACCAATTTAAACGTGAAATAAATTTAACTATAATACGAATGGCAAATCTTAAAAACAGGTTTGACTTAGGAAATAATAAACATCTTTTTGAGTTAGCTAGTAGAGTTAAAGAACAACAAGGTTATATGAATGGAATTATTAGATGTGCTAATGGAATCTTTTATGGAGTTGATGGATGTTCTGATTTAGAGCGAGCTTATAGAATAGCGGAAAATGAGTTTGATTTTTTATATTATAATATTATGGATTATTTAGAAAAGGAGTTATTAAAATGAACAAGGACGAATACATGGAATATAAACTAAAATATCTTGAAACACTAAAGAAAGAATTACAAGGTGTTTTGGATAGAATGTATGATGACTATAATTTTACTGAAAAAAAGTACAATGAATTATTAGTTAGTAAAGTTACTGAAATGTTTCACAGCTTAAAATGTTTAGCATATTTTCCTGAGTTTGAATTACCTGCGGAAAATTAAAAAAAATTAATTCAAAAAAGTTTAAAAAAAGTATTGACAAAATTATTTAGAAATTATATAATATAATTACAATAAAGATAAAGGAGTTAAATAAATGAAAAATAATTTTAGTTTTAATGTAAAAGACATGTTAGAAGTATTAAACGGTATTAAATTAAATAAAGCAAAG
>CANRPF010000091.1 GCA_947632375.1 uncultured Bacilli bacterium | reverse complement strand
AAACTTAATTTACGTACACCTATTTATACTAATTCATGTAATGGTGGTCATTTTGGAAGAAAGTATTTAGATGATAAGGAAGAAATTGAATGCTATTGGGAAAAATTAGACAGTGTAAATATTTTTAAAAATATTTATTAAATTATTAAAAGGTTGTGATTTAATTGAAATTAAATACTGATTTTTATAAACATAACGTTGAAAATTTGATGCCTATAGAAAAAGAAATTATTGATTTAATAGAAAAAAATGATAAGCAAGATTTTGAAAAAATACTAAAAAAAGATGGTAGAATTGAAGTTGTTTTAGCTTTATCTAAAATAAGAGAAAATATTCTAAATTGGTATGATTTTAAAAAAAATTGTAATATTCTTGAAGTTGGAGCAAATTTCGGAGAAATAACTGGATTACTATGTGAAAATGCATCAAAAGTTATATCATTAGAAAGTTCTTTGGAGAAAGCAAAGGCAATAGAAAAGAGGCATGAAAATTTTGATAATTTGGAAATTATTGTTGGTAATTTAGATGACATAGAATTAAAGCAGAAATTCGATTATATTACTTTAATTGGAACTTTAGAAAGAAAATTATCGATAGTAGAGGCCAAAGAAAAATTAAAATTTTATATACAAAAATTACTACCTTATTTAAATGAAAATGGAAAAATAATAATCGCAACAGATAATAAATTTGGTATGAAATATATTACATCTTTAAATGAGGATGGTACTATATTAACAAATAGTGATAAGGCAATATCTAAAAACGATATTATAAATATATTAGATAATTTAGATTTGAAATATAAAAAGTTTTATTATGTTTTGCCTGATTATAAACTTGCTAATGTAATATATACTGATAAATATATGCCAAATCAAGATAATATATCAAGGAATTTTACATATAATGATAACCAGTTTGTAAGTTATAATCAAACGGATGCTTATAGAGAAATACTAAAAGAAGATTCTTCAAAGTTTGAATTTTTTTGTAGTTCATTTTTAATTGAAGCATCAAATGAAATTTTTATAAATAATCAAGTTAACTTTGTTTCTTACACAAATATTAGAAAAGATAAATATAGGATAAAAACAGTTATATATGATGATAAAGTTATAAAACAGGGTATTAATAATTTATCTAATGAACATATAAAGCAAATCGGGAATAATATTGAAATTTTATCAAAATGTGGCTTTAATTTAATTGATTCATTTAAAAATAACTGTATTGAAAGTAAATTTATAAATAATTCGATAACATATGATAAAGTATTAATAAACACATTAAAAGATAAGGATTATATAGCTTTTTATAAGCAATTAAAAAGTTTTAAAAATGAATTATTAAATAAACTACAAAAAGGAAGTAGAAATAATAATATATTTGATAAATATAATATAAATTATTCACCAAAACAATTAGAAAGTATGAATTTTGTAAAGCATGGATTTTGGGATATTATTTTTCAAAATATATTTTATATTGATAATGAAATGTATCCATTTGATCAAGAGTGGTATGATGAAAATGTTCCAGTTGAATTTATACTTTATAGAGCAATAAAATATTTCCCAGAATTATTAAATTATGTGTCAAGAGAACAAGTATATGAAGAATTAAATATAAACCAATTTATTGAATTATTTGAACGACTTGATAATATGTTGCAAATAAATAATAAAGATGAATTTATGTGGAATCTACATGCTAATGTAAAAAATGGTCAAACATTGCAAAATATTGCAAAAGGTTTGAATGAAAAATTGGAAATTGAAAAACAAGAAAATAGTAAACATAAAGAAATATTAGATAGTAAAACTCAGGAATTAGTACTACTAAATGAAGAATATAATAAATTATTAAAAGAATATAATAAGGTTATATCTTCTGTTTCTTGGAAAATAACAAAACCAATGCGATTTGTAAAAAGATGTATATATAGAAAATGAATTTAAATTTTCTATATAAAATAAATTTTAAAGATAGATTTTATTAATGTTTATAAAATAACTTTTATATATAGAGAAAGGTAGAAGAATGAGAATAAGAGATAGACTTTTCCCAGAAGGTGGAAAAATTAGGTATGTTTTAAGAGGATTTAATAAAATTTTAAAAAGTATATTTAGTATTACATTTATAAAAGAACAAAGACTAAAAATCAAGGTAAAGGGATGGAAAGTAACTTTCATTGAAATGAGAAATTATTTTTTTCCTAAATTAATAAATGAAGGCAATGGCTTTAGTCAGTCATATTTGAAATGGATACAACTTAATGAGCCTGATAAAAAAGAATTGCAAAATCAAAGAAAGTTTAAGTTTAATTTAAACCCAAAGATTAGTATAATTGTTCCAATGTATAAAACTAATATCAACTTTTTTGAAGAATTAGTTGATAGTGTGATAATGCAAACTTATTCAAATTGGGAATTATGTTTAGCTGATGGTAGTGAAGATGAAAATGTTGATTTTGAAAGAATATATAAAAAAGATTCTAGAATTAAATATAAATTTATAGGTGAAAATAAGGGGATTTCAAATAATACTAATGTTGCCTTAGAGATGGCAACAGGTGATTATGTTGCATTGCTTGATCATGATGATTTATTACCAAAATTCTCTTTATTTGAGATTGTAAAATGTATTAACAATAATCCAAATGTAGAATTTATTTATTCTGATGAAGATAAAATAACTACTATTGATAAGCCTAGATTTGAACCGCATTTTAAACCTGATTTTGCTATAGACTTTTTAAGAGCAAATAATTATATATGTCATTTTAGTGTTTTTAAAAAAGAGTTAATATCTAAATTAAAAGGGGAAAATAGTAAATATGATGGCGCGCAAGATTATGATCTTGTATTAAGGATGTCAGAAATAGCTAATAATATTATACATATACCAAAAGTTTTATATCATTGGAGAGCTCACGAAAATTCAACTGCTAAACCAGGTGATGCAAAGCCATATGCTATAAAAGCTGGGAAATTAGCTGTAGAAGATCATTTAAAAAGAGTAGGATTAAAAGGAAAAGTTGAATATGGTGCTACATTAGGGACTTATCGTATTAAATATGAAGTAATCGGTAATCCTAAAGTTTCAATTTTAATACCTAATAAAGATCGGAATAGATTATTTAAAAACTTGTGTAAATTCTATTTTATCGTTAACAACATATGATAATTTTGAAATAGTAATAATTGAAAATAATAGTGAAGAGGAAAAAACTTTTGACTATTATAAAGAAATTGAAAAATCTGAAAAAGTAAAAATTATTTACTATAAAGATAAAGGTTTTAATTATTCAAAAATTATTAATTTTGGAGTTAAAAATGTAGATGGTGATTATATTATACAATTAAATAATGATACAGAGTTATTAACACCAGAATGGTTAGAAGATATGCTTGGGTTTGCCCAAAGAGAAGATGTTGGTGCTGTTGGAGTTAAATTATATTATCCAGATGAGACTATTCAACACGCAGGTATAGCAGTTGGAATTCAAACAGTAGCTTCTCATTTATTTCGAGATATACCAAAGGATCAACATGGTTATTTTGCAAGAGAAAGTACAATTCAAGATATGAGTGCTGTAACAGCTGCTTGTATAATGACAAAAAGGGATATCTATGAAAAAGTAGGGTATATGGATGAAAAATTTGCAGTTGCTTTTAATGATATAGATTTTTGTTTGAAAATAAGAGAGTTAAATAAGTTAATTGTTTACAATCCATTTGTAGAATTAATACATTACGAATCTAAAACTAGGGGTGATGATAATACGCCAGAAAAAAAGAAAAGATTTGAAGGAGAAATAAAAAGGTTCTTAAATAAGTGGAATAAATTTTTAGAAAAGGGAGATCCATATTTTAACATTAATTTTGATAGATTTTCTAATAAATGTGATATTAACTTAAATAAAATAAATAGTTAAATTTAATAGCCTATTATATTATAGAAAGGATTAAAATGAAGAAAAAAATAGATATATATGAATTTGAAAGTAAAAATATTAATATAAATAATCCTAAAAAAATATCAGTAATACTTCCAAATTATAATTATGCAAATTACATAACTCAAAGAATTGATTCAATATTATTCCAAGATTATCCTATATTTGAATTAATAATTTTAGATGACTGTTCAACAGATAATAGTATAGATATTATTGAGAAAAAAATAAAAGAAATAAAGAATAATGAAAAAACAAAAGATCTAAATATATATTTATATAAAAATGAAATAAATAGTGGAAGTCCATTTGAACAATGGAAAAAAGGCTTTGAACTAGCTAAAGGTGATTATATTTGGATAGCAGAAGCTGATGATATTTGTAAACCTAATTTATTGTCGAAACTTATTGTTCCTTTTGAAAAAGATAGTAATATGGTAATATCATATTGTGATTCTGCAAGAATTGATGAGAATAATTATCTAATCAGAAAAAATTCAGAAGACTTATATGATATGTGCAGAACAGGAGAATGGAGAGGTGGCTATTCTTGGACTGGAAAAGAAGAAATAATAAATCATTTAAGTGTTACTAATACTATTTTAAATACTTCAAGTGTTTTGTGGAAAAGAGGAGATTATAGCCAAATATTTGATGAAGCTAAAAATTATAAAGTTGCTGGTGACTGGTATATATATTATAAAATATTAGAAAATGGTAATATTACTTTTTTATTTGAATCATTAAATTATTATAGAAAACATAGTAAA
>CANRPF010000090.1 GCA_947632375.1 uncultured Bacilli bacterium | reverse complement strand
TTTTAAATAACAAGTTATAGCCGGATGGTTTATGCCATGTTATAATGGTATTATAAAAATAGAAAGAAGATAAGATGATGATTATATTTGATTTAGATGGAACTTTATGGGATACCGTAAATGTTACTTATCAGACTACAATTAATATTACTTCTAATCAAGCTGATATAAATAAGATAAATAAAAATACTGTTAAAACTGGGATGGGTTTAACATTCAGTGAAAATGCTAAACATTATATGCCAAATGTTTCAAAGGAAAAAAGAGAAAAAATAGTAAAACAAATTAATAATGATATTGTTAATAATTTAAGTACAGAAAATATTAATAAAATTAGTAATGTAAGTATTGAAAATAGCTTAGATGCAATTTATGATTTATTACATATAATGACTGAACAACTAGAAATGTTTTCAGAAAAGATAGCAGATGAGTTTTATGAATAATTAACTAATTAGTTTAATACCATTATTGGTATTTTTTTACATTTTTAATAAGTGCAACAGTATAGTTATCAAAATTTAACGTCTTATAAAATTCTAAAAACCTATCAAAACTTAAATTTCTAATAAATGAAATATCATTGAAATCTTCTGTATAATCAAGTCTAAAAAGAAATTTTTTTAAATTATCATATTTATAATCCATTCTCATTGCATGATTTGCTATTTGTTTTCTTTTATAAAGTTCAAAATATTCTTTAGTAAAGTTATCTAAAGCAATTTCTTTTTTAATAGCTCTTATAGTTTTCTCACAATTTTTAGTGGAAAATCCAATATAATATACAATATCGTTTAATAAAAATGCAAAGTTTTTACCTTCTAAATTAGATATAATATTTTTATCTTTTAATTTTTCTATAAAAATAGTGTCATCTCTAAATTTACTATCTAGTAAGTAATCAATAAAATAATTAACTTCTTTAGGACTAAAACTATCTATGTTATTTTTAAAACCTATTAAAAGGTAGTCATCATTTGTTGGCATATATTCTACTTGAAATTTTTTCCTTATATCTTTTTTTAAATATTGATAATTCTTTCTTTTATTTTCATGTTTTGGAATATTTTCATAGATACTTTCTATGTATTTAACTATTTTTTCTTCTTTAAAGTTACCACCAATTACTAAAATTTTATTATCATCACTATAAAAAGCATCATAGCAAGCTTTAAGCATATCGTAATCTAAACTTTTAGTACTTTCTTCATTCCCTATGGAACATAAGCTTTCATCATATAATTCTACATCTTTATATAAATTTCTACAAATTATTGAAAGTGCAACTCTATTTTTGTTATCTCTTTGCATTTTAGTTTCCTGTATAATTGCTTCACTTGTTTTTATTATATCTTCACTTGTAAAAATAGGCTCATCAATAGCAATAATAAGTTCTTTTATAGATTCTAAAATATCATCTCTTCCGATAAAGAAATAGTTAGTTGAATTCATGTAAGTAAATGCATTAGTTATATATTTTTTGTTGGCAAATCTTTTATACAAATTACCATATTTAGAATGTTCTCCTAACATATGTTCAAGAAAATGAGCACATCCAGGTAAAACATGATAATAAATTCCATCTAAATAAAATTGTGAATATTCTCCACTACTACCATAACGAACACCATAACTTACAAAACTTTTTTTCATATTTTTATCTAAGTATAAATAAAGTTTAACACCGTTATTTAAAGTTCTTTTTATAAAATTATTCACTATTTATTTTCCCCCTTTCCAAAAAAAACATGTTTTTTATTTATATTTGGAAGTTCATTTATTATATCATCAGGCGTTAGCTGGTTTATAAGTTTATTTAATTCTTCTTTAGAAAATCTATTTTCAAAAATATATCCTTCTAAATCTCTTATAACTTCATTAATATCTTCACTACTTTCATAATTCTCTTGTGCTTGTTTTTCTTTTGCAAATTTGAGTAAATCTTCTACTGTATTTTTATCTTGAAGCATTGTAAAAATCTTATCAATTCCACTTAAACATTTTTCTTTATTTTCAAAACCTATACCAGCACCAATAATCATAAAGCCAAAATACATATACTTATTAATAAATGCTCCTGATGAATAAACAAGGCCCATTTCACTTCTTAAAACTTTTTGACATAATCCATTACTACCATTTAACATGTGGGAAAGTGTTTTGTATAAGTAATGCTTATTAATATCATAGTTTTCTAATTTATAAATAACTTTTAAATCAGATTCATTTGATTTATGTATAACTTCACTTTCACCAGGATTTATATCTAAAAATTCTCTAAAATCTAAGTTTATTATTTTAGGTTTTAATAAAAACATGGAATTAAATATATTAGTTTCTTTTTCATTTATATCACCAATAATATAACCTTTATAAAAAGATTCATTTATAATTCTATTATAAAGATTAATCAATTCAGTATCACTTATATTGTTAATAATATTCTTAAAGTTGTTAATATCTGTAATATTGTTAATACATAAATTACTTGATGGCATTACTTCCTTAAAAAGCATTCTTTCTCTTATTATTTTGGGATTACCAAGATTTCTTTTTTCTTCATTTATTAAATCTTTTTTTAAATTTGTTATTATTTTCTTATCCAACTTATTATGTTTAAAATTAGGATTAAAAAGCATTTTATGAATAAAATCTATAGCGTCATTCCAATAATCATCTTTTATTATTTTAGGGCTTAACATATTTACACTAAAAGATAAAAAATTTTCTTTTCCTATAAAAATCTGTTTAAAATCAATATCCATATTATAAAAGTATTTACATTTATCTCTTATCTCTTTAAAAGATTTATAATATTTATTAGTTCTTTCTAAATACATGGCTAGTAATCTTGCTTTAACAATTTCTTCTAGTGTATTATCTATTTTAAATAATAATTTTAATTTAATAGTTGCAAAATTATCTGTTTTATAAAAATAAATTCCATTTTCATTACTTAGTTTGTTTAAATCCATAAATAAAACATTCCTTTCTTAGCCCTTTTTAGTTTTTGAAAGACATAAAAAATACTTATTTTGACAAGTCTTAATTATAATTATTTATTTTTAATTTTATTAACATTTAACATTATATCAAATTTACACTTAAAAACATAGTTGTTGATATTTCATTTTTAAACTGACTTTTTTATAGATTTTTAACTTAAATGAAGTGATTATGACGGATATTTTAAATTTCGATAATTATGATATAATGATATTAGATTTTTCGAGGTGACTAAAATCATGTATCAAAAAGATGTTTTAAGAGAGTATATTCTTAGTTCAGAAATAAGAGTGTTTAGCAAAGAAATAAAAGTGAGATTATCAAAAGATTTGGCAATAAAATATGATAATGGCGTATATCAAAATGCCTTACTAAATATACAAAGTAGTTTACAAATGATAAATAGTTTGAATATCCGTTATCCTGCTAATTCTAATCCAATACTATATTTATATATTGTTCCTGATGATAGATATGCAAAATTATTAAGAATACCTAAATATTTTGATAAAGGAACTGGTGGAGGGAAACCTGTTAATTGCTATGATTTAGATGGCTTTAATAGTGCTTATGGTTTAAGTCAAAATCTTTTAGAAAATAAACCTTTAGAGATGGGAATATCAAAAAGAGTAAATGAAATTCATGAACTTTCACATATTATTCATAGTCAATTTTTTTCTAAAAATCAAACAATTTGTGAAGGCTTTGCCGAAACTTTACCACTTTATACATTGGGACTTGAAGAACTTTTTGATGAGCATCAAACCATTTTATTACATTTAGATGAAAATAAGATATTAAGTGCTCAAGAACTTTTAAACTCTGAACAAGATGGAAGTTATGGAGTTGCCGAAGCTTTACCTAATAAATCTTGTTCTTTTAGATACTCATATATTTCTTCCTATTTATTTGTAAGAGGCTGTTTAGAAACTTTAGTAGAGAAGGAGGGTATTTCTAAAATTGAGGCAACTCAAAGATTTTTAGAAATAGTAAAACAAAGTGAATGCACAAATGAATGGTTAATTTTTGATATTGCTAATGCTATAGGAATTTCACAAGAAATATTATTAAATGGAAAAGATATGCAAAAAAAGGCTCTAGATTCCATAAAATTAATAGCCACTAATAATATTATTCGAAAATAAAAATATAATGTTTTTGTTTTTTTTCAGAATAAAATTTCCATACATTTTTGAAATTGACTATCTATAATTTTTTTCCTTCATCTATTGTTTCAAAATTTTGTTTCCAAAAATTAATATATCTTTGAGGATTATATTCATCAATTTTAAAGTATTCATCATTTTTATATAATGCAAAAAACAAATCTGTTAAATCTAAATCAACTGTAGTATCTATTCCCATTTTAATGATGTTTTGCTAACTCTTTTTACACAATCACTAGAATGGTATCCACCAACAACAAGTTTATCTATATGACCTAGTTGATTTAGTAAAAGTTGTTCATTTGGATATTTGGGCACAAAATTTTCTTTTTGGGTACCATCACTATAGTATGCACTTGCCTTATTAAAAGTAACATCAGTATAAATAATTTTATCTTGTGGTTGTGGGGTAATTCCAAATATATTTTTATCAGGATTCCATACTTTAGGGGTAAGGGGTCATTATATCCAAATTTATATTATTTTAGTCATTTTCTATTATTTTTTTAATATTGTCTTAAGATTTTTACTTTCCCCTTATATAAACTATTCGTCAGAAATTAGGTACAATAATTTTATGACATATCTTTTACATGCAAAAGATATGTCATAAAATACTAAACATTTTATCATGAATAATTTAACAATATTTATTTTAAATTGTTATCAACTTTTTTTGAAATTGATACTTTTTTATGCTTTTACGATAAATTTAAACTCTGTCGTTCGAGGGATAGTATGGCTATTTTT
>CANRPF010000089.1 GCA_947632375.1 uncultured Bacilli bacterium | reverse complement strand
TGAGAACCGTCAAACATAACTGAAGTAAAGCCGTTCTCTACACAAACCTTAACTGTGTCAAGATCCGGACCGTGATCCAGATGAAGAGCTACGTCTATTCCTGTCTCGTCAACGGCAGCCTTTACCATGCCTAAGAGATACTTAGGACCTGCATAGTTAAGAGCTGACTTAGAGCATTGAAGTATGCAAGCTGAATTCATCTTGGCAGCGCCTCTTGTAACACCCTGTATTATTTCCATATTGTTGATGTTAAAAGCACCGATCGCATACTTACCCTCATAAGCCTTTTTAAACATTTCCGTACTTGTAACTAATGCCATAATAAAAATCCTCCTTTAAATTTATTATTAATTTAACTTGATTATACCACTTCTGCCAAATAAAAACAATAGCCTAATTTATTTTTTGGCAACAAATATGTTGGTTTACGTTTGGACTTTTTTTGAATAAGAAAAGACACCCACTGTTGTGAGTGTCTTGTGTTTATTATTCCTGTATGCGAAAATATAACTGATAATACTCTTCCGCTTTGCTGTCGATAAGTTTTCTGAAACCATAGCTTTCATAAAAATCAACTACTTTTTTATTTTCATCGCTTGATAGAGTTTCTACCATACATACTCGACAGCCTACAAGTTCATGTACTTTATTTACTACATCCATAGCACGATCCAGAATATCTGTTCCTCCGATCGTGCCGCTGTAATTAAAGTTTTTATTGAGCTGTCCTATTAAAATAACGGAAACAAAGGGGGCATAACTGGTTATGCCATGTATTCTTTTCTTAACTGTATTGGAAACATCATCATTGAAATTCAGAACTTTTAACGATAATGAAAAATAACCTGCAATTTCCTCGGTTTCAGAATCTAAAATCAAGTATGTTCTGCTCAAATCACGCTTTTCAAAATCAATAGCCTTATTTTTGATAAATCAGCTACATCGTTGTTTTTACTTGAAAAATCAGATAGTTTTTCGTAAAGCCTTGGGAAACTATCCAATTGTAATACATCTTTCAATTTAACTACATAAAACATTTCTTGATAAATTCCTTATCGGCATATGCAACTTCTGTTTGTTCTTTTCTGTCATTATTGGGTTTATCGGCTTCAAGTAATTCAGCTAATTTTATTGCTTCCTCCTTGCCGAGAACAAAATTCTTAGTAAAACTTGAGGTTGCCATAAAATCACTTCCTTTCACTTAATAGCATTTCCTCTCTTATATATTATATTATACAATATTATTTATGTCAATTTGTTTTTTGCTGTATACAAAGATAAGCGCTATGGAAAAAAGATACTAAGATTTCTTCATTTCTCTTGAAAGATTTTCCCGTGACCAGGTCACGGGAAAATCGATCAATGTAAATTGTAGCAAAACTGTAACATATTTTTTAATCATAATATATTATGTTCTTGCAACCCGCTTATTTACTAAGTTTGCGAAGCATTTTGTGGCATTTTGACGACAATTAACGGTTATAATGTCACTTTGTTAATGTTAATTTCATTAAATGCAAAATGGACAAAAAAATAAGACCTAAGGACTATTCATATTATTAGTCTCACTCGTTGACTCCACTGTGTAATACGCACAGTTCGACGCAGCAATAAGGCCATTTTTTCCATATATTTTTTAAATAAGAAAGGCACCCTATTATGAATGCCTTTTTTTCTGTTTAATTAAACAATGTAAAATTTTTTATATTGTTTGTAGGTAAATTATTTTTTGCAAAATTTTTTACTAATAGACTCTGCAGACGTTCCTGGAAAATCTCCATTTTTTACACTAGCCATCATTTCACTATTTGAAAACCTTTTTCTTAACAACTTATATTCATTTCTAAGTTGTTTATTTTCTTTTTTTAACTCTTTAAACTTTTTTTTAATTTCTTTATTAAGGTATAAATTTATTGAATGCGTTATACTAGCACACAAAACTCCCCAGATAACAAAAAGTCCAATATTATTAAATATAATTTCACTATTTTCACGTAATAAATCTACAAAATTTTTTATTATTTCAAACATAACACTCCCTCATCTCAACTTATTAAATCATTAACCTTTGATATAAGGGCTTCTTTGCTAAAATCTCTATTTGCTAAATCATAATAAAGATTTTTAACAACAGAAGTAGAAAAATACTTGCCTTTCTTACGATTCTTTGCACATACTACAGATATGATTATGTATGATGCAAAAGCATCACTTACCGTACATCCATTATCTCTATAAAACCATTCCTCGTCTTTGCAATTTTTAAATCGGATAGGTTTATATTTACATACCCAATATGACCACAATGCAAGTTCTTTTTCATGTGACATTTTCATTATTTTATTTGGCTCTGAATGATAGTACATAAAATAATCTTTTCTTTGATCTACCCTAATACATATTCTACATATTGCTGGAAGGTTTATCTCCAACTTTCCTGTATGATTTACTGTACGTGCAAAATCCTTTAATAAATTTTGCAAGTCATTATATGATTTTAAAATATCATCATTTTTAAGTGGATTATATATAAAATCTTCTTCTTTAATATTTGGGGGTAACAAATTCTATTCCTCCTCATCACTAATTAATCCTTGAGATTTTAAATAAACTTTGGATCCTCTTAATGCAACTTCAAGAGCTTTTTCTTCTCCTTCTCGAGAATTAATTGTTTTTGTATTTTTTTGACTTTCCATAATTTGATCAATATCTGACAAAGTTACATTTCTTTCTTCTACGGAACAAATTAAATTGCCCTTACCCATTATAGTTTCCTCCTTAACACTTATTTCAAAACAATAAATTCAATAATAGTTTATCAAATATAATATAATTTGTCAACATTTAATTTTTATATGTCTGTAGCTGCTGCTAAAGTGTCAATGATTGGTAACACTTTTTTTGAAAGGCAGGTTGTCAGGGGTAAGGTGTAGATTTTGCAACGCAAAATACTACCTGACCTTGACAACCTCTTTAATGGTATAATGGGATATAGCTTTTAGCAATCTTATTGCTAAAAATCTTTTTTTTACATTAAGCTAAGATATGACTATATATTCTGTATTTCTGTCATAGTTGCCACATTTACGTTTCTGTGTATTATCCAAAATTATCCAAGATCTTTCAAATAGTATTGCTTTTTTTATTCAATGATGATATAATTAAGATACTAAATTATTTAAAGGAGGTGTGCTAATATGCCTAATTATTTTACTGAAACTACTACTGTAAGTAATTCAAACGACTTTTCATTTATTGTATCTTTGTTTGCGGAATCAGTTGCCCAATATCTACAAAAAGCCTATCACAATCTTTGCATAGCTGCTATTGCCCTTGCCATTTGTATATTCCTCAGCTTGTGGATAGTATATAAAGCCACTAAAATTTGGACTGAAAATTGGGAAGGATGGATAAAAAATTTTATTAGTGTTCTAGTTGGCGTTGCTATATTTTGCGTAGTAACTATTTTCCTTAAAAATACAAGCCTACTCTACTAGAGCAAAATACAACTGTAACACAACTACCATTATAGTTATGAATATGCCCGTATACATTCCACTCTTGATTACAATATGCAGCATACACAAGGCATGGGCTACATAATTGGAAGCACTGTCTGTAAGACTTGGAAAGCACTTCTTTACTATTGCAGTATATGGGCTATTCGCCTTCTTATCGTAAATTATTTCATTTCGATACATGTCACACACCTCCTAGCACATGGATTGTTTTTGCTATTACAGTCAAACATACCTTTGCAAACGGATAAGCTACCAGCGATATAGTAAGGATACCAAGCATTTCCTTATATATTCTTATCTTCTCACCTCTTGTTAAACTTTTTATTCTGTCAATCTTACTCATTATATTGGCAAGTAAGTCAAAGGGAAACATAAGAACTATCGTAGCAGTTAAAACTAGTTTATCTTTCATCAGGATTACCTCCTCATACGTATTTCTACTTCTTATAGATACTTACCTATAACTGATATGCCTGTAGACCATTTTTCAAACATTAAAAAAGACACCCCATTTTGGAATGCCTTTTAATTATTCTTGTTCTTGCCATATTGCTCTCTTATGTTTGGCCTATAGTCATTCTCTTTGTGCTGCACCTGTTTGTATAGTGGACTTAGCCTTTCCACCTGTGTAAGTATGGTTTGCTTCAAGCTGAATGGTTTTCCTGCCTCTTTTGCCCACTTGTAGGAATAGCCCGTCATTGCAATCACACATAACAGACATACTATCGGAATCATAAAACAAGCAACACCAAAAATAATCAGGCAACAAATCAAAAACTTAGCCACTAATGTAATTATGTATCCAATCTCCATATAACTACCTCCTTAGCAAATTGTTGTTGGCCATGACACCTCATTTGTAGATACTTACATATAACTGGCATGCCTGTAGGTCATTCTCTGAACTAAAAAAGACACCCCATTATTTTGAAGTGTCTTTTCTATTCTACTTAGTTGTATGCTTGTGTAAAGTATTACATCCAGTCAGGCATATTAGGAACCCATGAGTCACCATACCATGTCATCTCAAGCCAATTTCCAAGTCCAACATGTACGGTTTCTCCTTCTTTGCCTGCAGGTTGAATAACAGAGTATTCTGTAGCCATTTTACTCCAGTCGTCTCCCCAATGACCCTCGCCTGTGTCAGGGTTAATCACATAAAAATCACCAAGACGTCCTACTGTGCCATCAGATGGTGTATTTTGTCCTATGGTCTTGTTTGTCTTCTTAGTAATTCTACCCGCATCAAGTGCTATAGGAAGTCCCTCGCCAAGTACTCCGCCTACACCAGCCTTGACGTCATAAGTTTTTCCATCAGCAGCTATAAATTTGTCACCCTCTACAGCATCTCTTCTGTTTGCGTCATTGACATTAAGTGTAGTGTTCGCAGGCTTTGGTGCCACAGGCTTCGGTGTTACACTTACTGTAGCTCTCTTATCTTTATGGATTGCTTTGTAAACCAAAACTGCTGCGTCACATCTCTTAAGCGTATACTGTGGTAAGTAGTCCTTGTTTTCATCACCTGTTGCTATCCCTGCTGAGTAAAGTTTCTTGATAAAGTCACTTTGCGCACAAGTTGCAACAATGTCATACGTTGGATTTTTTGATAATGCTTTGTCTGAATGAGATT
>CANRPF010000088.1 GCA_947632375.1 uncultured Bacilli bacterium | reverse complement strand
AACAATGCAAACACTAATACAGCAGAATTTGATATACAAATTCAAATAACATATAGAGAGGAGAAATAATTATGAATAATACTGGTTATATTAAAATGAACCGTGATGAGTGGGTCACTTATCTTGATACTACACCAGATAAAACTGAAACTTGGGAAAAACTTGGAGTTGGAATCACCGAACTAGCCATCGAACAAAATCCAAGTATAGAGTCTGAAAAATGGATAATCGAGCGTACGTCTCGCCACATTCACGAAAGTAATGAAAAAACTAGTAGTGTATCGCAAAGTATTTACACTAACGACCCTTGTTATAAATTTATCGAGGCTGGTCGTGATAAATTAAATTATCGTACACACATTCTTGACATTGATATGACAAGAAAAAGTGAAAGTGGTGATAAATTCTATGCAGAGAAAAGTGATGGGTTAATTGCTGTTACATCATGGATGGGTGAAAACGCCACTGTGGAATTTGACCTTTATTGGGAAGGAGATAAAGAAATCGGCTATGTAACATTAGAAGCTGGAAAACCTACATTTGCAAAAGGTGATTATGCTGCTGCAATTAATACATTTGCACAAGTTGGAAAAGTTCCAACAAAAGAAACTAACATAAAAGAAAATTAAAACCTTAAAGGGTGGGTAGGAAAACCCACTCTTTTATTATTAAATAGAAAGAAGGAGGATTAGACACTATGGCAGATGTCAATCAAAATAAAGAAGAAAATTTTATTCAATTAAAGAAAGATAATATTTTAAAAATAGGAATTAAAGATAGTGAGGGAAATGACACAGGAGAACATTTAGAGTTTGATTTAGAAGATATTGAACTTCCTTTAAGATTAAATCAATGTGACGCAAGACATAGAAAAAATGTTATTGATTTGCAAAATAGATATAAAATAATTGAAAAACAAGAAGATAAAAAAGGAAAATTTATTTTATCTTGGAAAGAAGAAGAAACAATAAAAGCAATTAAAGAATTTTATGAAAAAGAAATGGAAGCTCTTGATTTGTTTTTAGGAAAAGGTGGAACTAAAAAATTATTAAATGGTAGAAATGCTTATATTACAATGTATGATGATATAGTTGAAATAATTGAACCTATTTTGCCTAAATTAAAAGTAAGAGGCGAAGATATTAAAAATAAAATAGTAAGTAAATACGGCAAAGCTCAAGAAGAAAATAATGTATTGAAATAATGAACTATCCTGAATATATAGAAATTGATGGGCAACGTTTTAAAATCAATACTGATTTTAGAGTTGCGTTAGAATGCAATAAAATTGCAAATGATGAAAATATTTCCGATTATGAAAGAGCATTAGCTATTATTTATTTATTATTTGGAGAAGTAGTCTTTGATGAAGATAAAATCAAATATCAAGATAAGTTTTTAGAACTTGCTAAAAAATATTTATCTTGTGGCAAAGAAATTAAAGACAATGGTGAAGAACCTGATTTTGAATTTAGTCAAGATATGGAATTAGTTAGAATAAGTTTTATGAGTGATTATAATGGTCTTGATATAAAAGAGACTAAAATGCACTTTTGGGAATTTATGGATAGAATAAATGGTTTATCTAATAGTGAAATGGGTAATTGTTGCATTTTAAATAGAGTAAGAAATTTAAGAAATTTTAACCCTAAAGATATAAAAGACCCTAAAGAAAAAAAGAAAATTATTGAAGCTAAAAAGCAAGTTGCATTAAAGAAAAAAGAAAAGAAAAGAATTTTAACTGAAGAAGAGCAAAATAATATCAATGACTTTATGAAAATGGCGGGCATAGAAAGGAAGTGATATAAATGGACGGTTGGATAACTGTTGGTACTAAATTGGATACTAAACAATTAGAAAAAGATGTAAAAACAGCTGAAAATAAAATGAAACAATATGAAAAAGAAGCACAAAAATTAGCTGAACAAAAAGCAAAAATCAATTTAGATTTATCATCTTACGAAAAAGAAAAACAAAAAATAAAAGAAAATACAGATTTAACATTGAAAAAAGCTCAAACTGAAGAACAAGTAACTGAAGTTTTAGAAATGGAAAATTTAGAATTAAGTAAATTAAGTGAAAAATATTCGGAAACATTTAAAAAAACTGAAGAAATTGAAAAATCTATTTCGCAAAATAGTAACCAACAAGAAATATTAAATAATGAAATTCAAGAAATGAATGAAAAATTAAGTCAATCAAAAGGTTTTGAAAATGTTAAAAATTCAATAAACCAAGTAAGCAACTCAATGAGTGGAGTTATAAAAAAAGTTGCAAAATGGAGTCTTGCAATATTTAGTGTTAGAAGTGCTTATTCATTTGTAAGACAAGCCATAAGCACTGTTTCACAATATAATCAACAAATGGCAACTGATATTGAATATATTAGATGGGCAATGGCAAATACTCTAGCTCCGATTATAGAATATATAATAAAATTAGTAAGAATATTATTGACTTATATTAATTATATTTGGAAAGCATGGTTTGGAAAAGAATTATTTGCCAGTTCAAAGGATTTTCAAAATATGCAAAAATCATCTAAAAAAACGGCCAGTAATGTAAAAGAAATGAAAAAAGATTTAGCTGGGTTTGATGAAATGAATATCTTACAAGACCAAGATAATATATTAACGGGCGATGATAGTATAGACATTAATATACCTAGTTTTGACTTAGCAAGCGAAGATATTGAAATTCCATGGTGGGTAGATTGGATTGCAAAAAATAAAGATACAATACTTACTATAGCAGCTGCAATCGGTGGCTTATTTGCTGCTAGCAAAATAGCTGGTTGGTTGTCTAATATTGGTAAACTTTTTGGCTCTGATAGTGGTACTGGTTTATTAGGGTTATTAGGTACTTTAAAAAATATAGCATTAGTTGGTGGAGCACTAGTTATTACAGGATATGTAGCTGCAAAATTTACGCAAGATGTTAAAAATCTAAAAAATGATTTAAATAATATAATTGATAACTCAGAAGAAGGGCAAAAAAATTGGTTAAAAAACGAAGAAAATATAAATAATATAATTAATGTTCAAAATATTAATAGAAGTAATGGATTAGAATTATTAAAAAAATCTCAAGGAATATTTGGAAAAATTACTAAATTATCAGTAGAAGAAAGAAAAGCTGCTGTTCAAGTTGTTAAAAATAGTGAATTAGTTTTGGAAAGAGAAATGGAAATATATAATACTAATAAATTAAATGATGATGAAAAAAAGAAACTTTTGGAAAACATAAAAAAACAAATTGAATACAATGATACGGTAATACAAAAACTTGAAGAACAAGGGGAAGATACTACTGAATTAGTAAGTATTAATGATAAATATAAAGAAAGTTTTAAATTAATAAATGATGAACTATATATATCTGGAGATTTAACAAATCAATTAATAGATAATTTTGAAGAAGAAGATGGTTTATTAAAAAATTTAGATAGTCAATTACAAACTAATAATGAAGAATATTCAAAAAATTTAGATATAGCAAAAAAAATATCTGAAGAAAACCAAAATATAATTAATCAAGAAATAGATATGTATAAAAATGGTCAGCTTACTAACGATGAAAAACAAACATTATTAGATAATATTCGTGACCAAGTATATTATAATGATGAAATAATTAGAAGATTAGAACAACAAGGACAAGATACAAGCGATTTAAAAGCAAGAAATGATGGTTTAAAAAGAAATTGGGAAAATATTTACGGAGAAGTAAATAATACAAAAGTTAAATTCGATGAATTTAATAGAACACCTTTAAATAACAAAAATATGACAATTGATGTTGGCATGAATACAAACCGAGCTGAAACCATATGGGAAACTTTAATGCGTAAAATAAAAGAAGGAATTGGTTTTATTTTTGGCGGTGGCTTCGGAGGCGGCGGCGGCGGTGGTCGTGGTTTTGCTAAAGGTGGTATAATATATAGTGGAATTAGTAATATAAAGCCTATAAAATGCGCTAGAGGCTCAATAATAAGTCAACCAGGTAGAGGAGTGCCATTGACATCCGCTGTTGGAGGTGAAGAAGGCCGTGAAGGTGTTATCCCACTAACAGACGCTCAACAAATGTCATTGCTAGGCGAAGCAATTGGTAAATATATTAATATTAATCTGACCAACATAACTAGACTAGATAATAGACAAATCGCAAAAGAGCAAAAAAGAATTAGTGCTCAAAATGATTTTACTTTTAATAGATAGGGAGATGATAAAATGCTCTTAAATAAAGACAGTTTAAAAGTTAGAGGTATAGATAATTTTACAAACTATATTACACAAGTTAAATATGGATATAATAAAATTTGGGGAAACGATACAGGCAGAAACATGGCAGCCACAAATTCTGGAACATTGCTTGGAATATTCCCTAAATTAAAAATTACTTTTAGAAGTTTATCTCAGCAAGAATTAGAAGCAATTGCTCCTACTTTGGATAGTGCTACACAATGGGTTACTTATTATGACCCAGTGTTAAAAAGATTATACGAAATGGACACTTATACAGGAGATTGGGAAACGACAAATAGAAATACATTTACAAATATTGCTAAAGCAAATGAAAGCTTTGAAATAAGCTTTATAGCTAATAGAAAGAGGCCAAGTAAATGAGAAAACATAGTGAAGAATTTAAAAGTAAAATTAATATAATAGGTCGAGAATTAGATAGTATTATAACTTATGGTAGTAAACAAGAAAATTTTGCAAATTTATATGATACAAATAATCAAAGTAATAATATAAAACCTAATATAAATATAATTGGAAGAAAAATTACTTATGATATATCTCAATTTACATTTTTTGATATAAATTATATACTTGAAACATATTTATTAGATTATTTTGTAAATATTATATCTTATAATGGTGAAGCAATTGTATTTACAAATTATTATGAATTAAAACATGTAATAGATGATTTAAAAATGTTAGAAATAGAAAATGACAATCTTACTTTTGAAGATTTAAGTCGTGAGGAAAGTTTAGCTTATTTATGCGTTGTTAATTACAATACTAATAAAATTTTAATTTTATTTGATATAGAGAATAGAATAACATATAAAGATACATTTACTTTAACACAAAATTTAGAATTGAATGAAGAAGCTAATTATCATGTATATCCACAATATTTAAAGGCTTTTTCAATAGAAGTTCCAAATGTTTTATCAAATGAGCAGTTAAATGCCGTTACCCCTGTTTTACAAAGTGTGTTGCTAAAATCGGTAATGAAAGAACTTGATATTGATAGTAATGTAGATATACCTATAGGAACAATTATTAATTATAAATTTGGCGTTTTATTGGACAGTGGAGATTATGAATATCTTGACTATGGAAATTATCAAATTTATTCTAGTGAAAAGCAAGAAGATAATAACGC
>CANRPF010000087.1 GCA_947632375.1 uncultured Bacilli bacterium | reverse complement strand
TCATTGGAAAAACATCTTAAATCAAAATGTAGGAATGAATACTTTTGATTTAGGAAGTAGTACAGATGCAACAATTAATGCATGGAAGAACAAACTAAATAATATTTACAATAAATAGAAAGGAGAAGGAAAATGGCGAATACTTTTCTAAACACATCAAGAACATTAGCAGCAAGTAGCAATCCGCAAACCAATGTACAACAGGTTAGTAATAATGTAGTACCTAATGTACAACAGCCAACACCAACGCCTGCTGTAAGTCAAGCTCAACAATCAAATACAAATGGAATAAGTCCTATTACAATACCTATTCAAATACAGCCTGTAACACCTACACAAGGAATTGCACCTGTTTCAAACAATAATATACAAAGTTTGCAAACAGTTTCAAATGCAAATCAAAATGAAGTAAGTTCAGCTCCCACACCACAAACATATAATCCAGAAAATACAAATAACAATATTGTTGATTTTAATCAAATATATGAAAGTTATCAAAGTCAATATGGAAATAATCAAAATGTAAATAATAATGTAAGTTCTAGTGGAGTAAAAAGAACAAGTGTAGGAACAACTATTGTAACTCCTAAAACATCTAATCTTAATTCAATAGAAGGACAATATCAAAGTGCTTATTCTGATACTATGAATAGTTTGCTACAAAAAATGCTAGAAGGATTAGATAGCATAGAAAATGGTACTTTTTATGACCCTACACAAGATAAAGCATTGCAAGCTGCAACTGAATATGCAGCCAATAGTACACTACAAAGTTTAGCAGGAAGCGGAGTACTAAATAGTTCTGCCACAGCAGAAAGGGTAGCAAGAGTAGTATCTGAACTAATACCACAATATGAAAATTTAGCTTATGATAGAAAAATGGCATATTTAGGACAACTTGCAAATACTGCTCAAATGGTACAAAGTTATGATGCACAACAGTTTGAATATTGGAAAGATGCCAAAGATAGAGAGTTCCAAGAAAGACAATTTGAATTTAACAAAAAACAACAGGAATTAGAAAATGCTTGGAAAAGAGTAGATGAGTTAGGATATGTAGATAATGATGCAGCTGCTATACTTGGGGTAAAAGCAGGTACATTGTCAGGAGAAGCAAGACTTGCAAAAGAACAAAGAGAATTTGAACTACAAAAGATGAAAGAACAGGCTCAATTAGAATATCAAAATAATAAAGCTTTATATGAACTAAGAAGTCAGTTAGATAAAGAGTATGCTGATTATGAATATAAATTAAAACAAAAGAACACAGAATATGAGTATCAACTACAACAAAAATATAGCACTGTTTCAAGTTCAAAAACATCATCAGGAGCAAGTAATTTTGATTTTTATGACAAGATTATTCAAAATAGATTTGCTCCATATAATGAAATAACCAAACAATATACAGTTACAGATGAAGAAACTTATAATAAGCTTGGAGATTATCTAGATCAATTACTTGCATCTGGTTTAATTACTGAAGCTGAATTTGCAAGTTTAACAGCTAAATATTCAACTTATTCAGGTTATAGTAATTCTACAAGTGGTAATGTTAATTCAATAAATAATTCAGGATTAAATGATAGTAATGTAGATACATGGAGAAAAGCATTAGATGGAAATAATAGTGCATTAAAAGAATTAGGAATTACAATATGGGGGCAAACTAAATCTAATGTAAATAACAGTGATGCAAAAAAAGCTGTAAAAGAGGCATTGAAACAGATAAAAGAAGGAACATATACTTTTACAACAAACCAACAACTAATGAATGATTTAAAAAATCACAGGTTTGGACATTTAGGTTGGGGATTCTAGAAAGGAGTAAATAAATGTTAGGTTTAAATGCAGTAGAAGATGATGAAGAATACAAAAAAAGACTAGAAAGAGCAAGACAATTAAGAAATTCTTTCGGAATGATTACATCAAAAGATGAAGAAATAAATAATACTACTACAAATAATAATACTTACTCTACAAAAGAAACTTCTGATTATCAAGAAAAATTAAACAAAGCAAGAAAATTAAGAAATTCATTTGGTATGATTACTCCAAAAGATATAGAATTAGAAAACCAAATTTCAAACGATATTTCTGACAATCAAAATACACCTATACAAACAGTACAAAATAATGTAAATAGCAGTAATACTAATCAAATTATACAAAACAATACAAATAAAACTTCTAAAAAAATACCAATTAATCAAACTGTAAGTGCAAATAATTCGAAACAAAAGCAAAACAATTTAATAAATCCATCTACAAAAATAAGTCTCGCTTCTAACAAAGAAGTACAAAATATAAAGAATTATAATTATGAAGCGGAAAATAAAAATAAAATATTTACAAGTGGAGAATTTGCAGATGGTTATCAATTTGGAGACGTATCGAAAACCATTTTGGGAAGTGCAACAGATGTAACACAAGATGTTTCAAAAGGCATATTATCAGTAGCAGAGAATGTACTTGATATTGCTACTAATGTAGTGGCAAGTATACAAAGCTTTTTCGGTCATGATGAAGTTGCAAATAAAACAAGAGATTTAGCAAACAAGGATTTAAGTGAAAGATTTTCTAGCGTAGTTGCAAATGTTAATCCTGTTGGTATGCTATATAATTTAGTAAATGGTACACCAGAAAAAATTCTAAATCCAGGTGACGTAAAATGGGATAATAGCAAATCAATTACTGAAAACTATTTTACCAATCTCAATAATGTATGGTTAGAAGATAATCACGAAAAACAAAATTATGAAAAATCATCTGTTTTAGGAGAAGAAGCTGATAAGGCTGTTAGTTTAGTTGGATATAGTTTAGGATTAATGATGGGACAAACATCATTAACAAATATGTCAGGAACAAAAGTCATAGGTTCTTCAAAGATAGGAGCTTCTTTAAGTGCTGGAAACATAGGGCTTAATCTTGGTGGACATACTCTTAATTTATCAACATTAGCATTTGCAGGAGGTATGGCAGAAGGATTGCAAGAAGCTAATAGTAAAGGATATGCTAGTGAATTAGAAAGATGGAGTAAAGGATTTTCTAGTGGAACTATTGAAGCTATAACAGAAGGATTTTATGGACTTTTAGGAGTTGGTGGAAATGATATTACAGAGAATTTGTCTAAAAAATTTCTTTCAAAAATATCTTCGCCAGTTACGAAAACGCTTGCAAGACTTGGCATAAGTGGTACAGCAGAAGCAAGCGAAGAATTAGGATCATATATTCTTAATTATTTGGTAGATAATAATATCATAGATAAGTTAGGAACAACTGATTTCAGTAAAAAATGGGACTGGAAAGAAGTAGGGGAAAGTATGGCTCTTGCTTTTGTTAGTACAGGCTTAACAGAAGGAGGCAGTCTTACTATTGGTACTAATTCGGCAGTAAGAGAAGCGGAAAGTCAGCTAGGAAGAAAACTAAGTAATGATGAAAAAGTACAAGTAACAAAGGCAGTAGTAGATGGAACTATTGATGAAAGATTAGGACAAATTACAGGACAAACAAGTATTGATAATATAAAAGAATTTTATACTACAACATTTAATAGTGAAGGAGAGGTTCAATCAGTTACTTCTACGTTAGGTACACCAATAGAGAATGTAAATAAAAAGGTTAATATAACACCTATACTTGTTAAAAATAGCCAGACCGATACATACAATGTTATAGATGGAAAAACAGGTCTTGTTTTAGATAGTAGTCCATATACAACTATAATACAAGCAAAAGCAGAGTTTGCTCATAAAATTATGAATCTAGATGAGGCTTCTATAAAAGGAATCAATAGTAAAGTAGGTCAAGCTAATATCGCTGTTAATAACAAAACAGCCGAAGTAATTAGACAAGCACAAGAAATAGTAAATTCAAATAATTCTCAAACAGCTCAGGATAACCGTACACAAAACTTAAACAATGAAACATCAAATTATATGTCTCAAACTCAAAATGATGTCACAGGTCAAAATAAAACTTCTGACAACAATCCTGTTAATGATATTATAAAATTAACTGAACAAATCTCAGACACATCTGTATATAAAAATGAAAATGCAAGAGATATACTTAATAGAGTAAGCCAAGATATACCTAATGTAGAAATAATAGAGCAAAGTGGAAATACATATATTAATACATTAGATAGTGAGGGAAATGTTACATATCAGCAAAAATTAAGGAATACACCATATACAGGAAGGCAATTAAAAAGCATTATAAACAATGTAATGGAAAATGCTTATGAAAATACTACTAATAGTAGTTCTATTAGCAATAGTATACCACAGACAAATAAAGTTACCAAAGGCATTAATAATATGGAAAACGACAAAAACAATACTTCTCAGGCTGTTCAAAATAGTCTTAAATCAAATTTAGATAGCAATGCAACAAATTATACTGTTCAAACGCAAAATGACGTTACAAGTCAAAATGATGCTTCACAATCTATTTTAGATGAAAAAATTAGAAACATTGTAAAATATAATCAAGATGGAAAAGAAATAAAAGATGAAAATTATGTTGATTTTATGGTAAAACGATATAAAGATAATCAAAATATTTCTGGTATTGAAACAGATACTGATAATATAAAAAAGTTATTAGATGATACTTATCAAGAAGCAGAAAAATTAGTTGTTATTGACAATGAAAATAAAATCAGAAATAAACAAAAAGATTTAATGATAACAAGACTTTTAGAAAGCATTAAAGAAAAAAGGTTTAAGATTACTTTAAGTCTTAAAAATCAAAAAGGGCAATATGTAAAAACATTGCTTAATATAGAAATAAGTAAAAAAGGATTAAAAGAAAGTTTTAACAAGTCAATAAGTAATGAGAAATACGCAGTTGTACCATTTTTAGATGAATTAATTAAAACATCACAAGATGGAATTATTAGAGATGAATCAAAATTTAGAGATAACATTAATGAATGGTATTATTTATATAATACAGCCGAAGTTGATGGAGAGCTTTATGGAATAAAAATAGATATAAAAAAGACAGGTCAAGGAGATAAATTTTATGTTCATAGATTAAATATAATAAAAGAAGGCTCTTTAAGTTCCGAGAGTATTGTTAAAGATAATACAATCGAAAACACTAAAATGCCTTCTATTAATACTAGTATATCACAAAGCAATAACAATGTCAAATCTAGTACCAATACTAATTTTATGCAAAATGATGAAAATAATACACAAAACGAAGTAAGAAGTATGAAGACAAATAACAAGAATGTTTCTAATAACAATAATACATCTAAAACTGAAAATGATAATCGAACAACTAAATATAATAATTATACTCAAAAAGAAATGGAAAACTTACAAAGTTCTAAGATAAGAATTGCTAACAGTGAAGGTGATGTTCTTAAATTTGTACAAAGTGCCAAAAAAATGCC
>CANRPF010000086.1 GCA_947632375.1 uncultured Bacilli bacterium | reverse complement strand
GAGAAAAGGAAAATTTTACACTTTAGAAGATTATGAAATAACAAAAGATGGTCAAATTATAAATAAACATAATGGGCATATAGTTAAGCCACAAAAAAATGGCAAGGGCTATTTAAGAGTTAGTATAGGCAAAAAATTAATGTTTGTACATAGACTTGTTGCCGAAAAATATATCCCCAATCCTGAAAATAAATTACAAGTCAATCATAAAGATGGTAATAAATTAAATAATTCTGTTGATAATCTTGAATTTGTAACAAATCAAGAAAATAGAAAACATGCTATAAAAAATGGATTACATTTATGTGGTGAAAAATGTCCTTATTCTAAATTAAAAGAAAAAGATGTTATCTATATATTAAATAATCTAGAAAAAAGCGATGTAGAATTAGCAGATATGTTTAATGTATCAAGATCAACAATAAATGATATAAGAAAAAATAGAACCTGGAAACACTTGAAAAGATATGCTGAACTATAACAAATAAGCAAGTTATAGAAATATAGGATAAAAAGCCTATATGATAACAAATTGGGATAATCATCTTTTTAATTTTCGCATTTCTTGGCTGGGGCCGTGGAGGCTTCGGCAATAATGGAAACGGAACAGATGGGAGTGGTGCTGCAATGAATTATGTTTTATCTAGTGATTTCGCAACACTTCAAAGATTACTATCTGATGGTTTCAACACAGTAAATTCAGGCATTAACCAAGTAAATCAAGGCATTTGTAATTTAGGCTATAGCACTCTAGAAAATTTCAACACTACTAATATGGGTGTTGCAACAGGTTTTGCTAACCTAAACAATGCTTTATGTAATCAATCTTTCCAAATTGAAAGAGGAATTACAGGTCTCGGAAGCCAATTAGCTACCTGTTGCTGTAATCTAGAAAGCGGTATTCAAGGTGTAAATTACAACATGGCTATGAATACTAACGCTTTACAAAACACATTATGCAACAATACAAGAGACATCATAGAAAGCAATAATGCAAATTACCGTGCTTTACACGACGAAATAGTGGCTAATAGAATTTCTGACAAAGACGCACAAATCACAGCATTACAAACTAAGTTAAATAATGCTGAATTAAGAGCTAGTCAAAGTCAACAATCAAATTACATCACTGATACTATCATCGATAGACTATCTCCATGTCCTCGCCCAAGCTATTTGGTCTGCAATCCTAATGCACCTTTAAATTATAGTGTATATGCAAACAATGGCTGTGGCTGTGGCTGTGGAAATTATTAAACCATTTTGCTGACATCGGCAAAACGATAATAGTAAGACCTGATTACAGGGAACTCGATTACGAGAACTTGCTAATTTTCCATTAATTGACGGAATGTTTACATAAAAACCCGCTAATTGACGGAATTTGATAGAGGTATAGCAAGTCTATACCTCTTTATTTTATTTAAAAGAAAGGAAGGATTAATATGATACAATCATATATAAATAACATAGTACTTTTACCTACAAATGCTTCTTCTGTTACATTTCAAACCGATTGTATAAGAACAAATAGCTGTGGTTGCAATAACTGTCAAAGCTGGTTATGCCATAATACAGGTTCAGCTAACTACGACATAGTTAAAGGCGGACTTTACGAAATTAACTTTGACGCTACTGTTTCCAGTGCAGCTGCAGGAGTTGTAGCTTTTCAACTTTATAATAATGGAGAGCCAATTCCAGGTACATTAATGGCAGAAACTATAACTGCAGCAAATGACTATGCTAATCTAGGTGTTAATAAAAAAATCCGTGTATGTTGTAATGGAAATGCCAATATTTCGGTAAGAGCTGTCCCTACCGTACCTACGCCTACAACAACAACACCTGCAATTGATACTCAAGCACCAATTATTGTTAATGCCAACTTTAGCCTAACAAGATTAAATGGATAACGAAAAGTATAACAATTTTATCATTGATTTAGTTAATGTTTTATCATTTGCAGTTGGTTTGCAAAATATCGAACTTAATAATAAGCAAATAGCCGACTTACAAGAACATTTAAACAATCAAGACAAGCAGTATGAGAAGATAATTGCGTTATTGGAAGAAAAAACCTCAAGTGAAAGGAGGTAGTTTATGGAAGAAGAAACTGAAAAAACTATGCAAGAAGAAGTTATTGAACAAGTTGAGAAATCAATTAAGGAAATAACTGATAGTGGATTAAGGCCTGATAATGTAGACAATTTGGGGAAATTGGTTGACATTCACAAAGATTTAAAAAATGAAGAATATTGGAAAATAAAGGAGGAAATGAAATATATGAGATATGGAACTTATGGTCGTGATGAATACGGCGATAGTTATGATAGAAGAAGTAGAGATAGTAGAGGAAGATATACCGAAAATTATGGAAGAAGAGGTGTAAAAGGCACTGGTAGAGGTCGTTATCGTAGTGAAGAATTAATGGATGAAATGTATGGAGCTTATCAAGACTATTCTGATAGTAAAGATATGTATCGTGAAAGTGGCTCATATGGAGCTAAAGAAGATAGCATGAAAGGCCTAGAAGATATGATGGGTTCTATTACTGAATGCGTTACAATGATATTCCAAGAAGCTGAACCCGAAGAAAAAGAAATAATGAGAAAACATATAAGAAAAATGAGCGAGTTATAATGTATGAATATTATAATGCTAATGCTGTTGGCAAGCTAGATGAGGATTGCACTATTCGTGCGATTTCATGTGCTACAGGTAAGTCTTGGGATTATGTATATGAACATTTAAGTGACTTGGCTCAAGAAAGAGGTACAATGATGGACAATTCCGAGTTTATAGTAGATTATTTAGATAGAAGGTATGAAATGCTACCTGTTTATGATGAAACAATCGGAGAAATTGCCAATATGTACCCTGACAATGTATTATTAATTACTACAAGAGGTCATATCACTTGCTCAAAGTATGGAACAATATATGACACTTGGGATTGTAGTAATAGAAAAGCTCAATTTGTATGGCTTGTAATGTAGAGGCTTATTGCCTCTTATATGGGAGTATAGCCAAGAAGTAAGGCAAAAGTTTGCAACACTTTGATCGTAAGTTCAAATCTTACTACTCCCTCCAAATTATTGTTTATTTAATAAAAATATGTTATAATATAAATGTATTGGGAATACCGCAATTATTCCCTTTACAACACTTATTGCGGAGGTGTTAATATGGAAACTAAAATATGTAACAAATGTAATATAGAAAAGAGTGTTACTGAATTTAGAAAATATAGAAATATATGCAAAAAATGTGAAAATTTATATAATCGTAATTGGTATTCAAAAAATAAAGAATATAAAAGAGGATATCAAAAAGAATATCAACTAAATAATAACGAAAAAATAAAAGAAACATTAAAAAAATGGCGTGAAAATAATAAAGAATATAATAAAACATATTATATTAATAATAGAAAAAGAATAATTTATAAAAATATAAAATATCAAGAAAAACGAGTAAAAGAAGATTATATATATAAATTAAAAAAACAAATTAGAATAATGATATATAATAGTTTTTATAGAAATAATTTTAAAAAAAATAATAATATTGAAAAGATATTAGGGTGTAATTATGAGACATTCATAAAATATTTATTAGAGACATTTAAAAATAATTATGGTTATGAATGGGACGGTATTGAAAAAGTACATATAGATCATATAATACCCTTAGCAACTGCTAAAACAAAAGAAGAAGTTATAAAATTATGTCATTATACTAATTTACAATTATTAAAAGCAAAAGATAATATAGAAAAAAGTGATAAATTAAATTGGGAATTAAAATCCTAATTTTTTTATAATTTTGACTAAAAAAAAATATGTGATATAATTATTATGTAAGGTTGAACGCAACAACTAAAAAAAAGTGGAAAAGACAAACTTAAGGTCTATAAAGGAAAGGAAAAAATGTTATGGAAAATAGCACAAACGTAGAAAATACGGAAAAAGTAGAACAAGAAACTACTCAAAAAACTTATACCGAACAAGACATTCAAAATTCATTTAATGCTGGTGTTAAAAAAGCGAATAGCGAATGGCAAAAAGATGAGAAATATAAAGAATTTCTTGCTTGGAAAAAAACGAGTCAAAGCGAAAGTGAAAGAATTGCTGAGTTACAAACTAACTATGACAATGCGGTTAAAGAAATTTCAAATCTAAAATTATTAATGAAAGTTAATAATAGCGATTGTAAAAAAGAATTTGCTAAATTTGTTGCTAGTGAAATTGAAAAACTTATTGATGATAAAACTGACGCTGACAAAGCACTTGAAAACTACAAAAAAGAATGTCCTCAATATTTTGGGGAAACTGTAGTTAAAAAAGTGCAAACTTCACCTAGTGTAGGTACTGGTGAAAATCATCAAACAACCACAAGTGATATTATGAATAATATCTTACGTGGAACAAAAAATTAAAAAAGAAAAGGAGAGAAAATTAAAATGGCTGTAAATGGAATTACAAGAACAGACATAGAAACTTTAATTGACACTCAAGTAGCAAATGAAATATTTGAAGGTACAATTAGAGACAGTAAACTATTACCTCTTATGACTAAGTTACCAAATATGACTAGTGATAAGACAAAATTACGTATTTTAGATACTCTTCCTGTTGTATCATTTGTTAATGAAACAAATAAAAACGGACGTAAGAGCGTTACTAAAATGGCTTGGAAGGATAAATTTATTAATGCTGCCGAATTAGCAGTTATCGTTCCAATTAAAGAAAATCTATTAAACGATAGTTCAGTAGATATTTGGGCTCAAGTTAGGCCAAGAATTACCGAAGCATTTGCAAGTAAAATTGATAATGCAATCTTAAATGGTACTGATAAACCAGCAGATTGGGAACAAGGTATTGCACAACAAATTGAAACCGCAACTGCTACTGTTGAAGAAACTGATAACCTTTATAAAGATATTGATGCTGCAATGACTAAAGTTGAAACAAGCGGTTATAATGTTACAGGAATTTTAGGAGGTTTAGAATTAAAGAGCAAATTTAGAAATATGCTTGATACTACTGGACAACCTATTCAAAATACTGAAATTGGTGCTTTACCAAGAAATTATGTAGACAATGGTGCATGGGATAAAAAAAATCTTGATTTAATCTTAGGTGATTTCAAACAAGCAGTATATGCTATCAGACAAGATGTTACATTTAAAGTATTAGATCAAGCAGTTATTCAAGACCCTGACAGTGGTGATATTGTTTACAACTTAGCACAAGACGATATGGTAGCACTTCGTGTTACAATGCGTTTAGGATGGCAATTACCTAACCCTGTAAATGTTGAAAACACTACTGAAAGTCGTTTCCCATTTGCAAGTGTTAAAAAAAAAGTAGTTTAAGCGCTGTTGAAGTAAATGTACCAAACGATGACACATCTGTTAATGGTACAGATAAGACTGTAAAAGATATTCAAACAGGAATACAAATAAAAGGTGATAAAGTAACGGGTACTTCTAATTATTTA
>CANRPF010000085.1 GCA_947632375.1 uncultured Bacilli bacterium | reverse complement strand
TTATTTTATTAAACATTTATTTTTTATAAAATAGCTACATCTAACTATTTGATTATCTAAATCTATAATCTCTAAAAAAGAACAGTTCTTGCACTGTTCTGGTAATTGTACTTCTATTAATTTTCTCTTCCAATTGTATTCTCTTTCTTCTTGTGTTTCTATCATCTCTATAACCTTTCGGCAGTCATCTAGTTTACAGTCTTTGCACTTTTGCCCTTGTACTGCACATATTTTATTATCTATTAAACATTGTTCCATAAACCTAGTCCTCTTTTGTACATTTTGTTTTTCCATCTTGTTTTATCGTTATTCCATTGCAATCTTTTATTTTACACTCTTTACATTTACTTTCTAAATGTTCTTTTATAAGTTCCTGTATTGTCATAAGATTACCTCTTTTCTTTGGTCTAGGTCGAAGGAGTTGAACCTTCAATCTCAGGTGTCCAAGACCCGCGTCTTACCATCAAGACTTGACCTAGATATACTAGAACTCGCTAGGTCAGTTCTAATTGCAACAAAAGATATTTTATAAAAGGAGGTCTACATGAACATAGACTTTATATTAACTTTACCTAGCATAGTCAATTGCATAAAAACTAGCTATATCTTTTCTATAACTAGTTTCTGTTTAACTTTTAAATTAAATAAAGTAAAGGCCTTGTCGCACGGCTTATAAATTGATTTTTCTTCAATTACGACTTTATCTTTTATCTCTGATTATAATTATATATTATCATAATTATAATTGCATCCAAATTTAATCACAATTTTATCACAATTTTTCAGTTCCCTGTATTTATTGTTTCTAACATAACTTCAATTGCACTATCTCTTATATTTAATAATTGATTTATTGATTTTGGTTTTTGAAATTCTATGCAATACTGTTGTGATACATAATCCCATTTTGATTTTTCCATATAGTAAGTTTTTATAACAAACTTTTCTTCGCTCGATAATGGTATCATCATATTTTCTACTCTTACTATTTTTTTATCTAATTCACCTTTTAAGATGTTAAGTTCCGTTATTTTGTTTTCTAAAAATTGTCTATCTTCTTTGTTTGTATGCACTTTCTCTTTATGATAATTAATCGCTGTGTTCAATACTTTATCTGAAATTTTATTTGTATTGCTATGTACGCTATCATATGCTTGTCTTGATAATTGCATATTTTCAATAATTTCATCGTCTGTATCTTCATCATATACTGTTCCCGCATATTCCAATCTGGTAGTATACTCTTCTTTTTTTAATTCTATTTCAGTCAATTTTGCTTGATTTTTTAAATGGTTTTTTAACATTATTTCAACATCTTCTTTTATGTAATTACTCATCTGTTTCCTCCTTATCACATTTTTTGATAAAGTCTGCTTCTGTATATATCTTTCCGTTTCTCTATTTCATTATTTATAGAATGTTTACTACATTTTTCTTTACTTTTACATTTTTTACTTATACACATTTGCATTTCATTTGTACCTCCTAATCATCTAATTTCTCATCTATATAATATATTATATCTTCTAATTCTTCTTTATCTTCTGTATTTTCTACTACGTTGTATAATGTTTCAAACCTTTTTTTTAAATTTTTTACTATTGATTTTATTTTCTTTGTCATTAGTTGTCACTTCCTTTTCAAATATTTATAAATAACTTGTTCTACTTTTCTTAATGCTTCATAATTCGTTATATATCTTCCACTATGTCTATTCCTTAATTCACTTCTTATTATCGTTATTTGCATGTTATATTCTCTTTTATATATTTTTGCTAACTGATATTTACTTAATCCTCTTGTCCATCTTTCTATTATCTCTTTTTCGTTCATACCACACCTCTAAAATGTAGTATGCTCTAATTTGTTAAGTTTATATTATTTATCCTCCAATAATTCTTCACAAAAACTAATCAAACTTGCATTTATTTGGCTTGATTGTGTCATGAATACTTTTTCTTTTTTACTTTCTTTTATGAATTTATTTTTATAATCTTCTATTTTCTTTTTAGGTATATATTCTTTTTCAATGAATTTCATTTGTTTCGCAGAAAATAATTCTCCATTCATATATTTATCATTATGAGTTTTATAATTTTCTAATGCTTGTAATACTGTTTCTATGGCTTTTCTTGTATTAATCATTGTTTTTACTTTTATTGGTTTATATTTATATTCTTTTTTAATACCTATAAATTGTTCTAAATATTCTATTGCTTCTTTACTTAACAACTAAACCACCTCTTATTCTACTAATTCATAAGTTTTTTCAAAAATATCTGATTTGCAAGGATATATTTCATCATTTACACCTTTTATAATATAATCCCCAAAATTTGCATGCATAGTTCCTTCTAATGTTTTTATATCACATTTTGTATCATTATAATGGTCAAATCCACTAGACTTACCGTGGAGTATTATTTCATTGCTTGTTACTTTATCCATAAACCAATCAGGAATATAGTCTATTCCTATTCTAAATGCTTCTATCTCTACTGGTAATTTTCTATATTTACTCATTCTACCCTAGCTCCTTTACTTTTTCTATTTCTTCTTTACTTAACATCTAATACACCTCTTTAAAATTTATATAATTTTGCTTTATCAAATAAATTATTTTTGGTTATCCAATTTTCAATAAGTTTTGTATTAAATGGACTAATTCCTACAAGTTCTTTCTTCGAATTATTGTTATATGTTATATCTATTTCAATTTTTCCAAACACATCTAGTAAACCTATTTTTCTCATTTGTATTTCTTTAATGTTTTTGTTATCTAACATATCAAATGTTTTTTCATTTATCTCTTCTCTTTCTTTACTCATTCCACCTTAGCTCCTTTACTTTTTCATTTATTGCTTGTAGTTCTTGCATACATACTTCAAATGGACATATCTTAGGAAAATTATAATCTCCTTGTTTATATTCTGTTATATAAGTTTTATTGTCTAAATCAAATGTAATCATAAATAAATCTTTCATATACATTACGCAAAATTCATTAGTAAACTTTGTATATCCTAATTCATTAAACATTTCATCTGCTTTACTCATTTAATTTCTTCATCTCCTTATAAGCTAAATTTATTATTTTATTTTCTGTATCTGCAATAATATGTATTTTTGTAGGTCTATATTTCTCTTTGTTCTACAAATATTTATCTCTTGGATTTCATTTTCTAATTCTTTTATTTTATTTTTTAATTTTCTGTTCTCATATAGTTCATCATAATATAATTGTTCATAGTCTTTCATATTTATTTTTCCTTACCTTCTTTTTGCTTTACTTAATAATTTCGCTATATTTGCTCCAACTTTTGTATATTCTCTATTTTTAGTAATCAATTTTCTTTGATTCATTATTAATTCTTCTGCATTAGATATAACAATTAGATTATCCAAGTCAAAGTTTCTATTGTTTCCATCAGCAAATATTACTTTATGCCCTTTTGATATTTTTCCATGTGCTTGTTCATATAAATATCGATGTTTTCTGGTCCAATTTTTATTTTTATGGCCATCTTGTATTTTTATTAAAATATATCCGTTTCTATCTTCTCTTTCACTACCTATTGGTCTACGATTTGGTGGAAGACTACCTTTTTTAAATGTAGTCTTACGAGAATTTGCTTGTCCTTCTAATGACATATATTCACTCCACTTCTTGCCTTTATTAAAAGAAGTTTGACCTTTAACAAACTGCCCTCCTACTATTCCACTTTGAATATTCAATTTAACCTTTCTATTTTGAATAGATGATTCAGATAATTTCAAATTGAATTTATTGTTGAATCTTTCAGTAAGTTCCTTCAAGGTTATTCCTTTTACATTATCAATTAAAAACTGGTCCTCTATTTTTGAATATTTGTGTCGTATCATTTTTCATCTCCTATTTGTAATATATCTGGTATTTTGTCTTTATTTCCATATTCATCATAATGTTTAACTGCTTTCAATGCTAATTCTCCATTATTTATTATTGTTTGTGCAATATTTGCCATTGCCTTTGCTCTTTCTCTTTCTTCTTCCAATGCTTCGCCTTTCAATTCATCATCATTAAGTCTTTCTAGTTCTTCAAATAAATGATTATTTAAATCTACTAATTTGTTTTTAGTTCCCACTTTGTTTTTCCTCCTCTATATCTAAAACCACTTTACCATACTGTATTCCTAATATTTGTTTTATTTTCTTTATTGGTTCTTGCACTAAATTACATTTTTCCTGTCCTATAAAATATGGATTTTCTAATTTAGAACAGCCATTGCATAAATTATTTTGTATTGCTTTTACACATATTCCGTTCTAATGGTGGATAACTCATAGGCTAATCACCTACTTTTTCTACTAAATCTGCTTTTATTAGGTCATATAAAGTATCTATATCAAAATAATCATTGTATTGGTTTATTCTCCATTCTACTTTTTCTTGTCTAAATGCTTTAAAAATTCTAATTTTGCTATGTATTGTTTCTAACGTTACCCTCAATCCTAAATATTCTCTTTTTTCTATTTTCTTTTCATAAGATGTTATTTTTCCTGTATCTTCATCATACTTAGGCTTAAAACCAAACTTTTCCAACTCTCTTAAATCTACATTATCTTTTATTTTTAACATTTTTTTTCCTCTACTTTCTTTTCAAAATATTGTTTTATCCCTGTTATTGTTTGTTTTTCTATTCCTTTTTCATTATAAAATTCAATCGGCATTTCTAAATACAGACTCTTTGCCATTTCATATATCATTTTATTTTGCTTATTATTTTCTTGTAAACATATATTTATAACTTTTAAATTATCTAATGCTCTTTTATTATCTTTATCTTTTAAATCGCAATTTTGTGCAATATATTCAAGTCTTTCTTTTACCCATATAATTGCTTTTTCTATTTCTTTTTTACTTAACACTTAATACACCTCCACCTTATCAAATGTCTCTTTCAATTCTTGTTCTATTACTAACCTGTTGTATTGATTTTTAGGACTATTCCAATCTTCTGCTCTTTTTTTATTTTTTGGAATTTCATTTAATTTTTTTGCATATTTTTTAGCTTCATCAAATGTTTTAAACTGTTCTAGTTGTTCTTTATACATTGTTTGCCATTCATCTCCAAATCCTTTTATATTTATGGTAAATACTAAAGAATCAGGAGACATTTCAAAACCAATAACTTTAATTTTTCTTGGGAAATATATAAAATTTTTACAATCAACAATATAAAAGTCTCTGTTCATAAATTCTTGTATATCAAATCCTTTTCTATTCATTCCACCCTAGCTCCTTTACTTTTTCATTTATTGCTTTTAGTTCTTACATATTCTCCAACTTCGATTTTATCTTCCATTTCTTTTTCAATCATCTTTTATCCTTTCCTGTATTCCTAATATTTGTTTTATTTTCTTTATTGGGTTTTGCACTAAATCACACTTTTCTTGTCCATTAAATTCTTCAAGTTCCAATTTAGAACACCCTTTACAGAGATTATTTTTTAATGCTTTTGCACATATTCCGTT
>CANRPF010000084.1 GCA_947632375.1 uncultured Bacilli bacterium | reverse complement strand
GCTCCCGACCATATCGATAGTGTTGATGGAAAGCAATTTGCGAGAATAGACGTTATAAAAGAACAAATTGCTAATGGTATTGAAAAAGAAATAAAATTAAGTGATATTGTTGAAAATAGAGTAAAAGTAAAAGGTAAATGGTATGATGATTTTGACTATATAAATAATAATTTAGATAGACCTGTTGGGCAATTAAATTGTTATCATTATACATTTGAAGGCATTTTAGGAATATCACAGCCACAATATACTGAAGAACAATTAAAAGCAGATAAAGAAAAAAATGAAAAAGGTTGCATTATTGATGGTAAACATTATACTTTGTACGAAACCACGCAACTTTTTAGAAATATTGAAAGAAAAATTAGAGAACAAAAAGACATACAAATTTTGGCAAAAACATCTAATAATATAGATTTAATAAATTTATCACAACAAAATATTACTATGTTAACAAATAAATATAAGCAAATTAGTAAAATATCAGGACTTCCTATGAAAAATGAAAGACTTAGAGTTATTGGATATAAAAGAATTAATACAAAAATATGAAATAGTTAAATTGACATTTAGTATACAAAATGTTATAATTTAATTAGGTGATATTATGAAACTGAATGATATAACAAATCAAAGATTTGGAAGATTAACTGTTATAAAAAGAGCAGAAAGTAAAAATGGAAGAACTATGTGGCTATGTAAATGTGATTGTGGAAATTATAAAAATATAAGTTCATCAAGTTTAACAAGAGGAACTACAAAAAGTTGTGGATGTTACAATTTAGAAAAATTAAGTGAAAGAGCAAAACATAATATGAGTAAAACAAGATTATATAAAATATGGTCTTGTATGAAATATAGATGTTATGGCAAAAATCACAAAGAATTTTACTTGTATGGTGATAGAGGTATAACAGTTTGTGATGATTGGCAAGAATTTACAGGATTTTATAAATGGGCAAAAGATAAATATTTTGAAGGAAGTAGTATAGATAGAATTGACCCAAATGGTAATTATGAGCCATCTAATTGTAGATTTGCTGATAAATATACACAAGCTAATAACAAAAGAAATAATAAATATTATGTTTATAAAGGAGAAAAATTGACTATTAGTCAATTATCAAAAAAATACAATTTAAATTATTTTGCATTGGGAGATAGATTAAGAAAAGGAATAGATATAGAAAAAGCAATTGAAACAGATTTTTTAACAAAAAATAATAAAATAACTTCAAAAGAAGTTTTTCAATATGATTTACAAGGTAATTTTATAAAAAAATATCCATCTACCGCAGAAATAGAAAGAACTTTAGGAATACAAAGTATTTCAATATCCAAATGTTGTAGGGGACTGCAAAAAACTGCAGGAGGTTATAAATGGAAATATGCTGATGAATAAAAGGGTTGCAATTAAGAAATAAATAGTGTATACTTTATTTGTTTGAAATGCCCAACTGGGTTGCGACTTTACACCCTCGCCGGCAGGGTATAGTTGGGGAAAAAGTAGGACGATGTCCTATTTTTTTGTTGCAATTATAAAATTAATTTGATATAATTAATTTGTTAACGGAAAAAATATACATAAAGATACTTAAGTGACGGTATACTATTGGTTAGTGGAGCAATCCCACTAAATTATCATGGGCTTAAGAAAAGATTGTAACCAAGTAATCCATACTAGGACGGATATTTGGTGGAAACCGTTGTATATTTTTGAGGAAGTAATTTATTACTTCCTTTTTATTTGCATTATTTATTAAAATATGCTATAATTAATTTGTGAAAAGAGATAAAATCTTTTTCATTTACCTTCTTTACCTGAGTTCCATGTGGGACTCTTGTTTTTTTTGAAATAAAAAATTAAAATTTATTAAAAATTAACAAAAAGTATTTGTAATTTAATAAATTATACGTTATAATCTATTTGTAAATTAAAAAAGAAAGGAGAATAAAATATGGACTATTTTACATATTTAACAATTAGCAATTTAAAAGATACGAAAGAAAATCTTATTGACTATCTTATGGTAGTAGTAGGCTATACTTATAGTGATGCATTAAAATATACAAATTTAAATTATTAAAAAAGGAGAGGTTAAAATGAAAGTTGTTAGAAGTATTAACATAGAAGAAAAATACTGGGAAATATTAAAAGAAATGGCAAAAGAAGATTGCCGAAGTGTTAGTGGTATGATAGAATTTTTAATAAAAAAATATGTTGAAGAAAAGGGAGAATAGAATATGAAATATATGTTTAATGTAAAAAGAATTAAAAGGTATGAAACTAATAATGCATTCGGGTTTAATGAAGAAGTAGAGTATATAGATTATATATCGGATGATAAGAAAGAGTTAATGGGTGAGTTAGCACAAGTAATAATAGAAGCCGATAGATGTGAGGGTGATATAGAATATTATTTTAAATATTCGCACCCAGAGAATAAATATAATAGAGGCTATATGTTAGTATACCCCGATTGTATATCAAATAATAATTTAGAAATGATCATTAAAGAGGTTAAATAATGAAAAAAGAAAAGTTTGTGCCAGGAATAAAATGTGAGTGTGGGTATCAAAATAAAGAATTTAATGTTAGAACTTATGGAACGTGTACCAGGTGTGGAAAGGTTTTGGATAGTAAAGCAAAATTTAATTATGAAATGTTTACTAGATTAAGGTTATGGAGGGGTAAATTGAAATAGCCGGTTTGGCTATTTTCAATAAATATGGTATAATTTCTTTAATAGAAAAGAGGTTATAATATGGACTGGAATAGCTTATTGACAATTAGTTTGGCTGTTATAACTTTTTTAAATTTTGCATTTAATAGGGGGGATAAAAATACAAAAGACGCAGCTGACAGAAATTATAGGCAGGGTATTTTAGACCAGCAGTTAAAAGATATTAAAGAAGATTTAGAGGATATAAAAAATACTTTAAGTAAACTGGACGACCAAATAACTAATAAAATAAAAGAGGCTATTGCCAATCATATTAAAGAATTTCATAAAGGAGCATCCAAAAAATGAATATAGAAAATAAAATAAATAAGATAGAAAAAAAGGTTGAAAAAGAAGTTAGCATAGCAATGGACATTTTAAGCGATTATAAGAAACAAAATAAAAGATTATTTACAATTATAATGGTATTATGTGCAATGTTAACAAGTTTAGGTATTTATGTAATATGGTTATTAAATGATATAAATGTCGTTGAAACAGAAACCTATGAAGTTAGTCAAGACAGCGAAGATGGTGGCAATAATAACTTTATAGATGGTAATAACAACGAGGTGGCTAACTGATGGCAAAACAACATATTAAAAAAACTAAAACCAAAAAGAAAACAAGAAAATCAAAAGTTAAGAATTGCCCTACTTGCGGTCGTTTTATGAAGAAGTAGGTGTTCCTATGTTTGATTTTACAAAAGAAGAATATGAACGTATTAAAGAAAAAGCAATGCTAAATGATGAATTATCTAAAATATTTGAAATGAAAATAAAGGGTTGCAGCAATACTGAAATAGCTTATAAATTACATTTAAGTGATAGAACCTTTGATAGAAGGCTAAGGCTTTTAAAAAAGAAAATTATGAGAGTTATATAAACTCTTTTTTTGTGGCGAAATTTTGGTAGATTAATGGCGATAAATGATATTTAATTTATTATAAAATGTAGGCATAGAAAGGAAATGGTGGGTACTTAATAAAACATTTACTCGTTATTTCCTTTTTTATATTTTAGGAGTGATTTTATGTATAATAATCAATTTGGATATAACCCATATATACCACCTTTTAATAATAATTTTAGTCAGCCTCTGCAGCAACCAGCAATAAATGCACAGAGCTCTGCAGTTAATTCTGCAGTGACTAATAGACAAGTTTTAAATGGTAAATTAGTCGACAGTATAGAAGTTGTTAGATCCATGGATATCCCATTAGACGGATCTATAAGTTATTTTCCGATTGCCGACGGTTCTGCAATCGTTACTAAGCAATTACAAAGTGACGGAACTAGTAAGGTAATTATTTTTAAACCAATAGAAGATAAAAAAGAAGTGATTAGATATATTACGCCTGAAGAACTTAAAAAGTCTTTAGATAGCATTGATTTAAGTGAAATTGACGATTTAAAAGACGAGATAAAAGAGATTAAGTCTGAAATTAAGAAAATAAAGAAGGGAGATTAAACATGAATAACCCTTTACAGATGTTAAAAGCAATTAAGAGTCCAAAACAATTTGCAATGAATATGATAAAAAATAGTAATAACCCTATTTTTAATAATCTAACTACTATGGCTGAAAAAGGCGACACAGAAGGTTTACAAAATTTTGCTAGGAATATATTTAAAGAACATGGAGCAGATTTTGACAAAGAATTTCAAGATTTTATGAGTGCTTTTAAAAATTAGTTTTTATGGTTTTATATATAATTTGCAATTCCATAAACTAATTTTAGAAAGGAGATAAAATTATGGAAGGTATGCTCTCACCTGCGGATATAGCAGTCTTAAGTGGAAACAGAGGAAATAACGGAAACGGAAACAGTGGGTTCGGTAATGGCGAAGGAGCTTGGTAGAAATCTGCCAAGGGTAAATCGAGGTATTAAACTGGAAGGCTGAAATGCTAATCAGAACCGAAGGCTATACAAAGTATAGTCAGGGGCAACGCATAGGTAGTGAAAAGATATAATCTACCCACGAGACCTCGACAAGTGTTTTATTATTATTTCATATATGTTATAATATATATAGGTGATGAAAAAATGAATAAAGAAATTGCTGATGAATTAATAAACATATATAAAAAAACTGTTGATGATAATAAAGAAGATTTTATGATTATTATTTCAATATTAAGTAAATTATGCGCTTATTTATTAGACAAAAAAATATTAACTGAAGAAGAAATAAAAAATATTCTAGAAATAAAAAAAATGGAAACACTTGAAAAGATATGCTGAACTATAACAAATAAGTAAGTTATAGAAGTATGAGATAAAAAACTTATACGATAACAAATTGGGATAATTATTTTCTTAATATTCGCATTCCTTGGATGGGGAAGAAACGGATTCGGTGGAAACAATGGAAGCGGAACTGATGGAAGTGGCGCTGCTATGAATTATGTGCTTAGTTCCGATTTTGCAAGTCTTCAACGCTTAATCGATAGTGGTTTCGACCGTATCGGTACAGGCATAAATCAAGTAAATCAAGGTATCTGTAACTTAGGTTATAGTACACTTGAAAACTTCAATACAACCAATATGGGTGTTGCTACTGGCTTCGCTAATTTGAATAATGCTTTATGTAATCAATCTTTCCAAATTGAAAGAGGAATTGCAGGTATTGGGACTCAATTACAGGGTTGCTGTTGTGATTTAAGACAACAAATAGCTGATACATCTTGCGGTACTTTAAGTGCTATTAAAGATGTAAATTATGGTATAGCAATGCAAACTAACGCATTACAAAATACTTTATGTAACAGCACCCGTGATGTAATAGAAAATCAAAATGCAAATTATCGCGCACTTCACGACGAAATTGTGGCCAACCGTATCGAAGATAAGAATAGCCAAATTCAAGCTCAACAAAATCAAATCACGGCTTTACAATTGGCTGCTAGCCAGGCTCAACAGAGTCAATATCTCGTTGAAC
>CANRPF010000083.1 GCA_947632375.1 uncultured Bacilli bacterium | reverse complement strand
GAGGAACCCAATCAGGAATTTTTATTTTATTTAGACCAGCAATAAATCCATTTATTCCGTCAATTATTAAATTAATAGGAAGTTTAAATATATTAGCTAATTGGCTTATTATAGCATTGAAAATATCTTTTACACCATCCCATGCTTTTTTCCAATTACCAGTAAAAATACCAGTAATAAAATTAATTACTCCCTTTAAAAAATCTATAGCATTTCCAAATGTAGATATTATAAAACCAACTATAGTACTAACAATTCCGATAACTACACTGGATACTTGTGACCATATAGGAGCAAATATATCTAATAAAAATTTAACTATTGGATCTATAAATTTATTATATATTTCTAAAGCATCTTCTATTAAATCACCTACAAAATCTCCTACAGATTCAATAACTTTTTTAATATGTTTGTCCCATAACCAACTTAAATTTTCCAAAAATGGTGTAATTATTGGTTCTAAAATATCATCCCAAATTTTTTGAAATAAACCTATTATTTTAGTTATAAATTCTCCAATATCATTAATTATTGGTTGACCATGTTCTTCCCATAATTTTAATAATGTACCACTAAAATCAGCCCATATTTGTGTTATTATTTGTAAATATGGATCTATTGCATCTTTCCATATAGAATTAAATAATCCACTTATTCCATTAATTATAGGTTGACCCCAAGTTTCTATTCCATTAGATACATCTGTCCAATATAAAGTCCATAATTCTGACATATTTGATAATGTTTGTTCTAAATTACCTTTTATATTACCCCATGTTATTGACATATTATTATAAAAGTCAGTTCCTAATTGAAATACTAATTCTCTTAAAAATCCTAATCTTGTAGAAATATATCCAACATATGCTTGAACAGGTTCACTATCCCAAATGTCTAACAAAATATTTTTAACTTTAGTAAAAGCCTCTGTCATTCTTTGTGCAATTTCATCTGCTTTGCTTCCGGCATTATCTAAAGCTGCATCAAAACCTGACATATCTATATCTCCAAGACCAGCACCTACGCCGGATCCTCCTCCAGCTCCTCCTCCACTATCAGAATCGCTCTCAGAACTTAAAACATTCATTTCATCAAATGCTGACGTTTGTTTCAATGTTTTATTTAATTTTTTTGCAGCCGAATTTGTTTCATCTATATCTCCAGCAGTAGAGCTTGCAGAAGATCCTAATCCTGACATTGATTTACTTGTACTATCTATAGACTTTTTTGTACTTTTTCCAAATAACCCAGCTATATATCCAACAGCTGTAGCACAAACCTTAACAAAAGCAACTATATAAGGAATAACAGCATTTATTGCTTTAGCAATGCCACTAAATAATGCTGCGATATTTGATTGTCCTATAGCATTAACTATATCTGCTAGACCACGTGTTATTGCAGTTTTCATATTAGCAATCGAAGTTCCAATTCCTCCAGTTGTATTTTTGGCTTGATCTTCTAAACTTTGAAATCCATTTAATCCTTCTTTGTTCATTTTAACTAATGTTGACATAAATTCATTCATTGATACAGAACCGTTTCTTAAAGATTCTCCAAGTTCATCAGCACTAGCATATCCCATAGCGATAGCAACTTGTTTTAATTGAGCAGGCATTGCTGTCATTGCACTACGCCATTCATTCATATCAGGTTTTCCATGTGAATAAGCTTGAGTTAATTGTTCAAGAGCTGATTGTTGAATTTGCATATCAGCACCACCTGCTAATACAGCATTATTTAAAGCTAAAAACATTTCTGTACTTGCCCCAATATTACCATTAGCACTTACAAGTCTTTGAACAGAAGTTGCTGCATCATTTAAAGTTGTTGGTAATCCTTGTAATTTATCACTTAGATATGTTATTGATTTTTGAGCATCTTCTCCACTAATTCCAAGGTTAGACATTACATTAGAATAATTATTTAAAGTGTCAACTCTTGAAACAGCATTATCAATTTCAGAAGTTATAGATTTAAAAACAGTTCCAATTATTTGAGCTCCTAGAAATCCTTTAATCATTTTACCAACTATATTTGATGTGTTTTTTTCTGTTTTTCCAAGACTTGATTGTACATTTTTTAAACCTTTATCAATACCACTCGTATCTAACTTTGTTCCAATAGTTACATATCCATCCATATTATTCCTCCTTTCTTATGCCAGCTTTTTCTAAAAACTCTTTAATATTATTTTCTTCTTCCACAGTAAAATTTCTTTTCTTTTCTTTTTTCTTTAATGCAACTTGTTTTTTTGCTTCTATTATTTTTTTTCTTTCCTTAGGATCTTTAATATTTTTCAAGTTCATATTTCTTATATTTCTAACACGATTTAGAATACAACAATTACCCATTTCACTATTAGATAATCCACTAATAAGTTTATTAAATTTCCAAAAGTGCATTTTTGTATTTTCTAAATCTATACCATAATCACTCATAAAACTTGCTTCTATATAATCTAAATCTTGTATATAATCCATATCTGGTTCTTCATATTTTTTGTTATCTGATTCTACACCACAAGATAAATATTTTTTTGCAAGTTCTATTATTTCATTATGACTTTCTGTATTTATTAAAGCTTCTTCTCCAAATAAAGTATAAATAATTGCTAATGCTCTTTCATAATCTCCAATATCTTCATCAGTTGCTATTTCATTACATTTAATAGCTACTCTAAAATCAGTATTGATTTTATATCTAGTACCATTTTTCAATTCTATATATTCTGGATAATTCATTATTTAAGCACTTCTTTATCGGTATTATTACCATATTTCTTAACAATTTTGTCTTTAATACTATCTGCTTTTACTTTAAATAAAGGAATAATAGGTTCTAACATTTCATTTATATCATCATACATAGTATAATAAGGTTTTCTTCCATTTAATAATTTTTGGGTTCCACCTTTACCTAAATATAAATCCAATGTTTCCTCTTCTCTTTTATAAAAATCTTTTAATAATTTTAATTTTTCTTCTTCTTTCCATGATAATAATTTTTTTCCTTTTTTATCTTCTTTCTTATCAATTATTAAAAATTGTTTTTTTAAATATTCTATATTCTTTTTATGCTTTTCATCAGCTTCACTTATTTTCAATGGAAATTCTATATCCTCCAAATCGAATTCTAAATGCTCTCCTGTATCTTTACCATTTGCATCTTTAATTCCTATTCTTAAAATATTATCTTTCTTTAATTGTATAAAATTTTCTTCCTTATTATTTTTTTCTTCATCAAAGCGTTTTATTGCTTCATTATAATCTTTTAATATTTTATCTTCTTTTTGAGTAAGTTCTGCCATAGACTTATCTCCTCCTTCTTTCTAATTAATAATAAAAGAGTAGGAGTTTTACCTCCTACCCCTTAAGGTTTTTAATTTTCTTTTGTTTCTTTTGTATTAATATCTTTTGTATTTATAGGCATCTTTGCAAATCCCATTATCTTAGCAGCATAATCTCCGGCAGTAAATGTAGGTTTTTTCTCTTCCATTGTAACATATCCGATTTGTGGATCACCTTCATAATATAAGTCATATTCAATGGTAGCATTTTCACCCATATGTGAAGTAACTGCAACAAGTCCTTCGCTTAATTCAGCGTAATACTTACTTCCGTCTTCACTTTTTCTAGTCATATCAATATCAAGTATTTTAGTACGATAATTTAATTTACCACGGCCTGCTTCAATGAATTTATAACAAGGGTCATTTACGTAAATACTTTGTGATACACTTCCAGTTTTCTCATTGCTTTCATGAATATGTCTTGAAGTTCTTTCTATAATCCATTTTTCACTTTCTACTGATGGATTATATTCAGTAGCGAATTCTGTAATACCTACACCTAGAATTTCATATTTAGCATCACTATCAGGTTGTGTGTCAAGATATGTAACCCATTCATCACGGTTCATTTTTATGTAGCCAGTATCATTCATAATCATCTCTCCTCTCTATATGTGATTTGAATTTGTATATCAAATTCTGCTGTATTAGTGTTTGCATTGTTCATCGTTCCACAATTCAAACAACTAATACTTTCTATACCTTTTATATCTGGTAGAATTTTATTGTCATTATTATTTTTAATTGAAGCCTCAAATATTTCGAAAAAACCTATATTAGTAAGATTATTAATTGTGTCTTGAGAATAAGCTTTACGGCTTCTAAATGAAAATACATCTCGGTGAATTTCAAGCCCTGTTATCCATCTTTCAACTGTACTAGCTTGTGGTATTTTATCTAAAGAATAACTTTCAACATCTTTGCCAAGCATATCAGCATTTATTTGATATTTCTTATTTTTAACTATATTATCAATAACATTAAATAAATAATCTCTTAATTTTGACACTCTAGTTTCTTTATAATCAATATCCATTATTTACCTCCGATTTTTATATATTTTTCAACTTCTTTAATAACTTTATCAATTTCAGCACTTACCATACGTCTATCCCAATAAGGTCCAGCTTGTGGATGTTTATCAGTATGATAATTTATATCTTTTCCACCTCTTACACCTTTATATATTATTTTAGCATATGGTGTTTGATAAGTAACTCTATCATCTGCTACACCTGGACCATTTGCTTGCTTATTTATAACAACAGTTTCAGCTGTTGTTCCTGTATCAAATGGAACATATTTATCCATATGAATAGCACATGTATTTGTTAAAAATTTTTGTACTCTACCATTTTCTTCTAATCCTAATCTTGTTTTAATAATATTAGTTGATTTTAATATAACAGACATTACTTACCACCAATATGAATATGAGGATTATTTCCAAAATTATTATCATTTAAAGAAGTAATATTATAAACACTTTCTGGATTTAAATCTTGTTGAGTAGTTATATCTTTATTAATTGATCCTTGTATTAATATATCGCCAATACTAAAATCTTCAAAATTAAGTTTTTCATTTAATTTATAAAATATCCTAATTTGAACATCGTTAGCATTTTCATATCCTTTGTTAATACCAGATCCTTTTCCACCAAACCACCAAACTTTTTCATAATTAAATCTTTTCCATTTTTCTAATCTTTCATTTTCATCATAATACTTATGATATACTGTTAAACTACTATTAATTAACATTATGATACTCCATTATACATAATATGTTCATTATTAACAACGCAACCTATTAAGTAATTCATCATAATATCTTCTAATTCTGATTGTTTAGATTTAATTATGGTTTGTGCATTTGCTAATACTTGATCTGTTGTAACATAACTAATACTATATCCATCTATATTTTCACTTGCAATATTTCCTTTATTAATATCATCAGAAGTATCTACATTAGTAGCAACAAGATAACTTCCAATAGTATTAACCATTTTATTCACACATAATTTAACTTCTTGAGGTATTTCTTCAACATCTATTAATCTTCTTTGTGTTCTTCCATCAATTATTTTACTAGCTTCAAATTCTAATAGATTAAAAGGCATATATTCCATTTTGCCACCTAATAATCTATATTCTTCATAAGTTAGATATTGGTTTCCAAATTTCATAAATGCCCTCCTATCTCTAGTTTTCTGGGGTAATAGTTAACCCACTTAAATCAATTTCATAACTTGGACCATTTTCGACTTGTACTTTAATTGGTTTTGTATTTCCATGTTTTAGTATAAGTACGATTTGTCCATCACTGTCAAGTTTAGTCAT
>CANRPF010000082.1 GCA_947632375.1 uncultured Bacilli bacterium | reverse complement strand
CACCAGATTACTACTGCTATTCATTTTAAGGAAAATGAATTTTTTGACGTCCCTGGAAAACCGATCATCCTGACCCGCGATCATATGGAATGTTATACACTTCTAACATAGAAGAACAGTTTCTTACAACTGATAAGTAGCTTAATTATATGGTGTTAAGCAACCTTGTGACCCGAGGCAGGATTCGAACCTGCGACCTCGATGTTAAATCATCGCGAGCTGCCGCTGCTCTACTCGGTAATTGCGGGGATGGGACTTGAACCCATAGCCTCCGGAGCATGAATCCGACGAGCTTCCATTGCTCTACCCCGCGATAAATAGGCGGTGGGAGGATTGAACTCCCGTCCTAGCCTTGAAGGAGCTATGGCTTAACCACTTGCCTAACCGCCCTAGATTGGTGGGTAAGGGTCCCACCAACAACGAAAAATATAAATGAATAACGAAAAAATAGATAATAAGATATAAGTAAGAGTTTTTTAGGTTGAAAACTTCTTAAAACCTTAAAGTTGCTAGGAGAATTGGACTCCTAAGGTAAAATACCCATGACCGCACATGCAACTTTTAATTCAAGCGCTTGACGCCCTGCATCTTGATTGTTTTAAATAGGCACAATCAGTGAGAAAGGCAGCATCTCTACAAGCCTTATTTATTATATAAATATTATATAATAAATTTTTTTAAAAATCAATTTGAAGAATATTCTCAGATTTATTTTTCTTCAACCTCTCAGTGTACTCTTCTTTTGTAGCCATTCAATTTTCATTGTCTGACAAGAGGTTTCGCCATTAGGCGCCTAATGACTTGTTGTTTTTCTTTCACGCACTCGGAAACCAACCTATCGCGGCGTATGCAGACATCTTTAAGTTTATTCAACATTATATCACATAATGTTTTGGGCTAACTAAGTGAGGAAACACACGCTCCGCAATCTCTAAAAACCCATCTTTTCTTCCTTATAAAAGACAAAACGCACCGCGCGGAACTGAATTACTCAACCTTGCCGCGCCAAGACCAACTTAATGTTAGCCGTAATTCAGTGAAACCACCAGAGCGGGACTTGAACCCGCACCCTTCTAATTAACTGCTCTACCATTGAGCTATCTGGTATTGTAAAACATTTTTTCTTTTTCCCTTTATCTTATGTATATATTATATAATAAATTTTTTTAAAAATCAATTAAACTTTTTTGATAAGAATTTTTTCCTAACAGCGCTTTGGAGCATTATCTCGTAGCTATTACCTATTACATGACGACCTTGGCGCGAAGCTCAAGACCTCCACGCTAGATTCAGAGTCCCTGGTTTGAAAAATATTTATAAGCTAAAATACATAACTCATTTTTCTTTTAGCTTTCTTATCATATATATATTATATTATAATTTTTTTTATAAATCAAAAGAGAAGAAAACAGGCACTGAAGGATTTGAACCCTCGTCACACGGGTTGGAGCCGCGCATGCTTCCACTACACTACACTAAGTGCCTGAATGTTTAGAATTACCTAAACATATGATCTTGAATAACTACTTTAGCATTATCAACCCACCTGCTAAAATATAAAAAGCCATCAAGGTTAATATCTGTATCATTATATATTACTGTTTTATGACCACGTAAAGCAAATTTTGCTGCCTTAATTGTTTCTTCAGATAGCTGTCCGCTATCATACAATGTTAATGCTTCCACAAAAGAACCATTAGTGACAGGCGTAAACTGACCTGGTTCATTAATAACATTATAAATTGTGTCTGCATATATATTTGACTCTTTACGATTCATAACTACGATGCCTACAGCTTGTTTACCTGCTTCACATTGATTGCCAGCCTCCGCGTGAATAATCGCGGACATATATCTTAAATCTTCTTCTGGTATTTTATTATCTTCAAATTGCTGAGCTAAAGATTTAGCTTTTTTGTCCGGCTTTATAGTTGTAATATATTTATTACAGATACAATAATTCGCGGCGCCCACAACTACCATGTCCCATCCATCCGCAACATTTATACCAACTCTTTTCAATTCAGTGTTGGGATCAACAGTAAGAATAACGTTACTATCAGTAGTTGCATATTCTCTTATATTTACTCTATCTGTTGTATAAACATAATCTGGGGTAATACTTTTTTCTTTTCTGACCGCGCGGGCAGCCGCTTTAACGCTCCCACTACCTTCAGCAACCGCGTAATTATGTGTACATATGGCTGCGCCAGATGTTATTGTGGCTACAATTACAGAACTTGCTACAATGTTTTTAATTATTTTATTTTTTCTTTTCATATGTATATATTACCCCTTCTTAATTATTTTTTAAATACGGGCGCTAGGAATCGAACCTAGAATCGCTGGATATAAGCCAGGTGCAACGTACCACATCACCTCGCCCGCGAATTAGCTGGGGTTCCACGATGGAACCCCGCCTCTTATGCTAATGTAACTCCAGTAAAATCAAATGTAAATTCTTTACCGTTATTATATGTAACTTTCACTTTTTCTGGATTTTGTAATGCTTCTATCCTTACCATGATGTAATCATTAGTTGGTGCTGGTGTGCATCCAGGAGCTTTGTTAGTTTCACCATCATAAATATCATATGAAGTAGCTCCATCTGGAGTATCTAAACCAACTATAACAAAGTGACCAATTTGCTTACTTGGATCATGTTGTGTCGTAGAACTAATCATCTTAGCATTATATGATGTACCAGTTACGTAACCAGTATCATAAACTTTGATACCACTTTGATAATCACTAATAGGAGTGCCATCTAATGAGCAAGGCGCTGACATTTCTGGCGCGAAAGTATAAACTTTTGCATCATTTTTAGGCATAACAAATTCAGTTGTACCTTCATAAAGAACCCATTTATTAGATGGACTCTTAATATACTTATGTACACTATCAGAACCTTCCCCAAGAACTTCAACAGTACTACCAGGTAAGCATTCATCAACAATAGTAATCAAATCTTGGTCAACATCCGCTAAATAATGAACGATTTGACCTGTACGTCCTTCTTGTTTTAAGATTGAATACATGTATCTCTTCTCCTTTTAAAAATATTAAAGGGTAGTATTAACCCTCTTTATTTAATAGAAAAGAAGATAGATAACATTATACAAATCAGACCATAAAATTTATTTTTCTTGCTTTTGAGTTAATATATAAAACATACCTATGCGCATCTGCATATCGATCCCAATAGAAGATTAGCACATCTGTATCCTTATTATAACTTACAATAGTAGCATGAAAATCCTCTTTTAACATAATAATATAATCAGTTAAACTTATGCTCAACATGCGGGCGGGCGCCCACCACTTGGCGGAGACGCCATTCAGATCTTTGATGTCGTTACAATACCATCTACCAGATCCCGCCTGCCACTCTTCGCAATGATACAGATGTGCCATAATACCTCCTTATGCTAGACCGAGGGATTTTAAAAGCTTTTCGATATTTTCTTTCTCTTCTTCTGTTGGTTCTGCTGCGGGTTGAGGCTGCGGCTTTTCCAACGGAGGCGGGAATGCTGATTCTTGCGCGGCTGCGCTTGCCCCTGGGATTGCAGTGTCTCCACCATTATCGACATTAGTCTTTGCGCATACAAGATTAATTTTAATCTGAATATTTTCCCCATTTTCCACCATAGGGATACGAATCTCTTTATCGTTATCATATAAAAAACTTCCTGAAAAAGTCTCTAAGATTTTATTAGCGACTTCTTTTTTTGCTTTTGCGCCTCTAGCTGCCATAAATATATTTCCTTTCTTTTAATATAATAATATTATATTATTTTTTTTATAAAAAATCAATTAATTAAATATTCACTAGTTTCCAATAACAAATCTTTTAAAGATAAATCTTTTATATGCCAATATGGTATTCTAATAAGTGGAATATTATTCTTTTTACACCATTCATTTTTAAATTGATCTCTTTCTTTAGTTTTATTATAATTTTCTTCAGTATTCCACCCATTATTATTTTTATACTCAAAATGTTGCATACCATCAAATTCTATTAAATATTTATTATCAACAAAAAAATCAAATCTTGCTAATCTGTTTGTATCAATAAAACGGCAAGAATCAAAACTTTGTTCCTTAGTATAGGGAATATTTTGTAATTGTAAAATTCTCTCAATTTCTAACTCTCCCTTTGATGACCCTAAACATCCACAAGAAGATTTTTTCCCACTATTTAATGAATTTATATCTACATAACATATTTTTCCACAGTCACATTTACATTTCCAAATTGTATTTGTACCTTTTCTTTCATTTGTAGGTTCTAAAGCAATTAATTTTCCATATCTATTACCTGTAATATTTGTTTGACCTTTATTAAATTTTGCGCATCCGCATGATGTAGTATGTCCATTGCGAAGATTAGATCCAAGCACTTCAATTTCATTTGGATTACCACAATCACATTTACAAATCCACTTTGCCACACCATTTTTTGTTGAACCTGCTCTTTTAATTACAGTAAGATGTCCAAATTTTTTTCCTTTTATATCAACAACATTTTTAGTTTCATATCTTAAACATCCACAAGATTTAGTTTCTCCATTTCTTAATTTACTACCAATCACACTAACAATATTTCCACAATCACATTGACAAATCCAATAAGCATTTTTTCTTTTTTTAGGTATTGTAAAATCATTGTCTCTTTTTAATACAATTAATTTACCATATCTTTTTCCAGTTTCATCTTTAATTGCCATGATAAATCCTCCTACGATTATAATACTTAGATAAAGAATACCTAATTCCTCATCTACTATATATTATAATCGTAGATTTTCTTTTTTCTTATTTTGTCCAAAAAATCAATTATTTATCAATAGCAGTAATCATCAAGTTATTATCTTCTAAAACCGCGGACAGCTGCTCACTCGCTTCACAGATCCGGCACTTCCGCCCCTTTAAGCATCGCCGCCCGCAATTTAATCTTTTTGAAGCAAAGATAGGCAATAGGCATCTACTATCAATTTCTGTATCAAGATCAAGAATAACTTCATTTAATTTACCAAACCATTTCTTTTCTATTGCATATATTTTATAGTATGTTTCTATTGAATTCTCTCTACCAAAAAATTCAATTACATCAATGTATGGTTCATATACATCAATATCATCAGGTCTGATAAAAAATTTTTTTAATGCGGGCGTGTCTTTCCACGCGGACTGCCCCACGTTAGCAAATGTTCTTACTTTAATATTATTTTCATGCAAAAGATTAGAAACCGTTTTTAATTCAAAACAAAGTTCTTCTGCAATATATATGTCTGTTGGATGTAGATTAATATATCCATGTAATGTATCCCAATCTTTAACAATAGTCTCAAAGAAAAATGGAATCGCGGGATCTGCTGCGGCGACTGCTTCATAGACCTGATTAACCGCGCCATGGGAATAATAATCTTTTATCTTTAATGCAAAATTAATGTTTGGATATTTTACTTTAGCGACTTGGAAAAAAGTTAAACAGTCGTTATCAAGAAAGTCTTGTTCATCTTTAATATAGATATTTACTCTACATTTTTCATTAGAGAATAATTGCAAAAACTCTAATATTGTTGTATCTTTTCTATCATAAGTAATTGTAATTTCATCAATTACATCATTATATTTAAATTTTTTATTATATTTGACACAATACTTCATACGTTCTCCCAACTCAAATAAGGGATGGCGGTTAAGCCATCCCTGTTAATAAGTTACTATTAGACAAGCTTATATGCTGTCACCCGTCGACCGTCCTCAGTCTTAACCATTTCCTTAGTTACGCGTCCAGCCTTAAAGAGCTGACTCAGTCTCGCGGTTACCTTTGCCTTTGTTATCTCTACATCAGG
>CANRPF010000081.1 GCA_947632375.1 uncultured Bacilli bacterium | reverse complement strand
ACATAACTTTTAATCGCATCTGTTACTTTAACTTTATCCCCTCTAATATCTATTCTCATATTTTCACCTTCCTTAATTTAATTTTATCAAATAATTAAAAATAAGCAAAGAAAAAAAACTACTTTAATAGCAGTTTTCTAGTTGAGTGAAGGTACAATTTCTTCAACATCTAGTGCTTGTAAGCCTTTTGCCGTCTCAATCATCTTAAAATCAACAACTCCACCTTCTTTAAGGGTTTTATATCCATCTTTTCTAATAGCTGAATAATGTACAAAAATATCTTCTAAATCGCCATATTCAATAAACCCATAGCCCTTTGCATTGTTGAACCACTTCACTTTGCCTCTTAGCATATGAAACTCCCTTCCTATTACATTTTTACTGCGTAAACTACTATTACTCATGAATAACACAGTCCATTTTAAAGCAATCATCCTCTTATAATTATAAATTTGTCCTAAACATTAACTTTTTTGCTTTAAACCAACTTTAAATTTTAATCAATAACTTAATTTATATTTTTATACCAAACATCAACCAATTAATTTTAAACAAAAAATTTACTCCTTTTTTAGTGCTATACTTTAACTATCAAAGGAGGTATATGAAAAAGAAGTTTATTAGTAGTTCTCTAGAATATATTGAATCTAAAAAAACATTAACTGAATTAGATAAGAAAAAATTAAAATATGGTTTAGAAGGATTTTATAATCTAATAACTAAATTTATCGTTTTAATTATCGTGGCAATAGTATTTGATTTAATGCTTGAATTAATTTTATTAACTGTAATATATGGACTTTTAAGATTATATGGTTTTGGAATACATGCCAAGAAAAGCTGGCAATGCTGGGTTACAACAATGCCCATATATATTGGGGGATGCTTTTTAATAAAATATGTTACTATCCCAATTTATATAGCTAATATTATTTGGATATTTGGAATTATCTCTTTTATCTTATTTGCTCCAGCAGATACTAAATCTAGACCATTAATCCATAAAGAAAAAAGAATACGCGCTAAGATATTATCTATACTAATAATTATAATTTTATACATAATTAATATTTTTTTAAACAATAATATATTTCTAAACGCTACATTATATTCATTAATATTAGAAAGTATTATTATTAATCCTTTAACATATAAATTATTTAAAATGCCTTATAACAATTATAAGACATATCAACCTACGGTTTAAATTTTTATGAATAGATTTAAACAAGAAAAGAAGAAAGGAGTGAAAAAAATGTTAGCATCTTTATTAAGTGGAATTGCAAACTTATTTGCTAATTCAGTATCAACTGCTTGTTATTTCGTAGTTTTTGATGAACCAGAAGCAGACAGAGAATTATTATAATAATTAAAAAAGGCTGTAATTGCAGTCTTTTATTTTTTAGAAACTTTAATTTCACTAATAAAAATATTATTTTTAATATAAGTTTTTAAATTCAATTTTCTTCTTTGAAAAAGCGAATATAAACCTAAACCATGTCCTTGTTCTTTTGTAGTATAGTTTAATTTACCAATATTTTCTATTTCAACATCACCTTCAAAAGTATTCATAACTAAAACCATAATATTCTTTTCATTTTCAATAAATCTTAAATAAAGAACTTTATCATTACTTTTACTAGCAGCTTCTAAAGAATTATCTAATACAATACCTAATGCTTCACATAATAAATTATAACTTCGATAACTAATAACATTTAAAATATCATCACTAATTTTATTAGATATACTAATCTTTAAATCTTTATTATTAAAATTATAAATTTTTTCATAAATTAAACCATTAATTCCTATAGGAGCATCTTTAATATCAAATGTTGATTGAAAAGATTCATTATACTCTTTGATTAAATCACTAATTAACTTTTTAGTTTTTTTATCACTAATACTTTTAATACCAATTAATTGACTAGTTAAATTATGTTTAAACATTCGATAATTATCAATTAATTTAATATAAAATTCATTATTCTTTAAAAGAAATTGATTAGTTTTCTTTAAATTATAAACATCAATTCTACTAAATACTAATTTAATTAAAAATAATAATGATAATAACGTTAATATAATAATAGCTTCAATAATACCTCGATCAACAAACTTAACAAAAATTAAAATATCTAAACCAAAATATAAAATAAATAATAATATAAAATTAACCATTGAAATATTTAAACTAAAAACATAATTCTTAATTTTATAAATACTTTTCTTTACTATTTCAAATTTAGTTATCCATACTAAAAAGATATCCATAATAATCGTACCTATTGGTTTAATAATTAATGAATCAATTAAAGGAATAAACAAATTAATTAAATTACAGCTTAACATAATTAGCATATCTAATAAAAGCAAAATTAACCAGATAATAACATTATAGAAAATAATTTCACTAAGCCGTCCTTTAGTAAATATTTTTTCAATTATAATAAAAAAGCTTAAACAGATAGCTCCGTTAATATATATGGGGGCAAAATTAGCGATTATAATTTCTAGAAAAGTACTTACAAGTAAAATCAACAAAAATTTTACACTTTTAATTTCTACTATTTTAGCTAATTGATAGTAAGTTTTAAATAAAACAATCATTGTTAAAAAAACAATAAAATAATTAAATAAGAATACCCCAATTTTAAACATTCTCGATTTCCTTCCTATACTTTTTAGACAATAAATCAATTTTCTTACCATCTTCTAAAACAAAATAACCTTTACTATACTTATACTCAATAACATGGTCTTTATTTACAATACACCCTCGATGAGTTCTAACAAAACGATTATCTAATTTTTCTAAAATATCATTCAAAGAACTAACAACTTTAAAATTAATATCCTTAGTATGAATAATTATTTTTCTTTCTTCTTTATCACGAGTAATATATAAAATATTCTTTAGATAAATTTCTAAATCAGCATTACGAGAATAAATCTTCAACATCTTTTTATCAAACTTTTGATTATAGATTAATTTTAAATCATGTTCTAAACGGGATTCCATATCATGAAACTTCTCAATAAAATCAAAAACGTCTAAAATATTTCGATAAACAGTTTCAAACATTTTATCATGGCTAGTTATAAAAATAATCTCACTATCCCAATCATTTTCTCTTATCTTGTGAGCAATATCAATACCACTAATGCTGCCTTCTAATTCAATATCTAAAATATATACTTTACGATATAATTGTTCATTTATTTCTTTTTGCAATTCTTTATCATATTTAGTGTAATAGTTCACTTCAATTTCTGTATCATTAAGCATCGATATTTTTCTAATAACTTTTTTAACAGTATTTTGAACACTTTTTTCATCTTCAACTATCACAAACTTAATCATATAATACTCCCTTACTTTGTTTACTCTGAGTAATTATATCATAATAATTTTCAAAAAAGTACAGTTAATAACTGTTAAAAAAAGACTTTGTATTAACAAAATCTATTATTCAACTTGCTCAAGTATAAAAGGATTTTCCAATGTTCCATAAAATTCTGATGGCTTAGGATTTTCAATTATATGAACATTATCTTCTAGGTAGACTGTGGGATAAACTAAAGCATCAGCCATAGTGTTAAATGGGTCATAGTATAATGTTGTAGCAAAACGATAGTTTTTTAAACCGAAGTCAATATTTGATGTCGATATAATAAAAACTCTATTATAATCAAAATTTGCTCGATTCAAACAACTTATATTAAATACTTCTGGTTGTAAATTTACTCCTGTAAACCAGGTAGTTGCTCCACATATCTTATAATAATAATCTTTTGAGCTTATACTACCGTAGTTTTCCATATCTCGTTTTAAACATTCTGCTCTATAATATTTTTCAGCCATATATGCATAATCACTAATATATATTAGTCCTACACCATTATGATATTCAGGATCATTTTCTTTGGTCCATTCAACCGTTCTTTCATTAACATAAAAATCTTTTGGAGTTTTTTCTTCACTTCCACCTATTCCCCATCGTACATCTTTATCTATCATTTTTCTTGCTCGCTCATTTAATCCTCTTGGTTGCTCACCATTTCCTGTAAAATCGCAGGTTTTAGGATCAATAGACCATTCTGTAAAACATTCTCCAGTAGTGCTGTTAAAGTAACTACTATTTAGCATTTCCCTAAGTGTTGCAGTTAGCCAATTACCACCATCAACAAAATCTTTTGCATTCCAACCAAATAATCCAAAAATTTTTTGTCCTTCTATTTCATCTAATCTAATAATTTTTAATCTTCTAACCATTGTTCCATCATCATCTTTAACACTTAATACCCCAATTACTCGCCAAATTTCATCATTAAATCTTACGTAATTATTGGGTGCTGCTCCTACGAATCTTAAATTATTATCATCAGTTCCTAATTCTTCTCCTAATTCTTCTTTTCCATCAAAGGCTAATTGTGTTTCTGCATATGCTTCATCATTTTTTAATAAGAAACATTCGTAACTATTAGGATCTTCTTTACAAGTTTTTTCTGAGCGATTTACTGGCTCTCTTTCTAATACAAATGGCGAATCTAAAGTTCCATCTCCTGAGGTTATTTTTACATTCTTTTTGATATATACCACTGGCCAAATACTGTAATTTTCAGCATATGAATATATTTTACCATCCGTTCCGATACCACCATCATATAAATTTTGGTTATAATCTTTTGGAATTAACCAATTATCTGTTGAACAATTATTGGTATCAAATACATTCATTTTGACATTCAAACAATTTTCTCTTATACTTTTTCCTATTGCTAAACCATAATCTGATTTAGTTAAAGTCCCTACACCATTATTGTATAAATAATCATTTTTAATAGACCATTTTTCATATTCATTATTTTGCTCATTTTGATAAGTTATTAAAGGAGTATCAGTAGTTATGCTGTTATTATCCATAATTTTTGGATTTAGCCATTCTATTTCTTTATCTATCATTCCTCTTGCATCTTCACTAGATATTCTGGCGTTTTTGTTTATAATACCATATGATTCAATATATTTATTATCATCATAATATATTCCATTTAATTTTTCTGTAATACGCATACTAACATAGGTATTAGTATAACTAAATTCACCTATATCTTCTTGTCCTTCTATTCCACTTTGTCTTATTATTTTTAATCTTTCTTCTTTTGTTCCATCTATAGTTGTTACTTTTGTTACACCAACTATTCGCCATATTTCATTATTAAATGATATATAATTATCAGGACTTTCACCAATATATCTTAAATTTCTATCTTCTGTTTCATCATATATTAATTGAGGACTTGGTTTTCCACTTTCTTCTTTTTCTACATTTTTTAAATATTCTATTGCTGGTAAAGCTTTTTGAGTATTTTCTTTATATTCTCCACTTAAAGTTATTTTCCCTTTCCAACTAGCATTTATTGTATCTTCATTAAGAGGAGTTTCTTCATCTAAATATAATTGTAAATTAAATTCTTTTTCTTCATTATTTTTTAAATTAAAACTATATAATTTATAAGCATGTCTAGCATCTTTTATAACTTTATTTTCATCATTTAATACTTCTTCATTTAATTTTTTATTTTTAAATAAATTATTATTATAATCTGTTTCATATAAAATAGCATTGATATATTCATCATTTAATTGTTTTCCATCTGCTATTAAACTCTCTAAATTTATAACAACTTTTTGTAAATTATCACACTTATTAGTTATTGTAAAATGATATGGGGTTGCACTTGCTAAAAAACTTTCTAATTGTTCAGAATTCATTGGATAAGCTTTTCCAATACTTATATCATGTATACTTTTAGATGTAAATTAATGAGAGAAAAACTCATTAGTTTATGATAGAATATTTTTTATTC
>CANRPF010000080.1 GCA_947632375.1 uncultured Bacilli bacterium | reverse complement strand
AGTTAAATAGTAAATGCCCGCTTGGGGTTAATTATATTTGGTCAAATCTTGATGTTATAGCACCAGGAATATATTGGGTTAATGGATATAATACTCCAGCAGGAGGATGGCCATTCGCAAACGTGCATTTTCTTTTAATAGGTCAAGGAGATGGGATACAATGCACTAATCAAGTTGCAATTTCAATGAACGGAGCTACGGCGGAAATGAAAGTTAGACATAGAGATGGCACAGGTGCTGCCTGGGGAGCATGGCACGAATAAAATAAAAAAAAATTTTTATAAAAATAGGAGGAAACTTTATTATGTTAGAAACTACAAAAAGCATTACATTAAATGGAAATAGCACTTTTGACGGAGTAATTGCGCAAACTTATCAAGCAGTTATTGATAGTAATGTACCAGAAAATATGACATTAAGTAATTGGATTGGCGATTACGCTGTATATAAAAATCATAGAATTGAATGTAGCACAGAAAGAAGCCAATTTGAAGATAAAGCATATGAATTACAAGAAGAAGCTATTGCAGAAAAAACTGAATAATAAAATAGGAGAATTTTAGCATATGAAAATAAACATGAAAACTTCTGAAGTTGTAAATATTTTTGAAGATATTTCAAATTTTTTAAAGAAAGATATAAGATTACCAAAACAAGTTATATGGGATATTGATGAAAATTATGAAATTCTTCAACATATTTCAAATAAATTTGAAACATATAGATCAAAAATTATTAGTCCATTAAATGAAAAAGGAGCTTTTGAAAAAACAGAAGATGGCCAAATAATGGTAAAAAATGAATTTATGGGAGAATTTATAGAAGCTGATAAAGAAATTAGCGAATATCTTAATACAGATAATGAATTTGAAATAAAAACTATAAATAAAAAAGATTTACCAGATACTCTTTCTTTTAAAGATTGGAAAGCTCTTAAATTTATGTGTGTTGATTAAAATAAATGTAATTAAAATTAGCCTCTCTATTTGAGAGGCTAATTTATTATTTGGGCAAAAATCTTTTATATATTTTTATTATTTTCCATAAAATATAAAAGGAGGCTAATAAAAGTGTTAGAATTAATAAATAATTATTCTTTGCAAGATATTTTGATTTTTTTAACTATCTTTGCATTAGCTATAAAAGGCGTTGTGACTTTTTATGATTGGGCAATAGAAAGAATAAGAAAAGTATTCCATAAAGAAAATATGGAAGAAAAAGAAAAAAATCAAATTCAAGAACATTTAAAAGAAAATTATGAAAATATTAAACAAGTTTCAGAGCAACAACAAAAATTACAATCTGAAATAAATAGTATTACAGATAAAATTAATTTATTAATAAAGTCAGATAGAGATGATATTAAATCATTTTTAACGCGCGAACATCATTATTTTTGTTATCAGAAAAAATGGATTGATGATTATAGTTTAGAATGTTGTGAAAAACGATATAAACATTATAAAGATGAGGGCGGAAATTCTTTTATAGAAGGTTTTATGGAAGAAATGCGGGCGTTACCTAAACAGCCTCCATCAAAGGAATAATAATAAAAGAGAGAAAAGGAGAATATCAAAATGCCAGGGATAGAAAATAATTTATATCCTCCTATTATAGCAACTTGGATGCCAGCTTTTGTTAGAAGCGGGAAATGTAAAGTTTATTTTTCATTATCTATATATAATAACCTTAATGATATAACTAATGCTCAGGTTATTGTTAATAATCAATCAGATAACCGATCTGCGCTAAATACAAAAACATACCCCACTGGAATAAAGATATGTAATATTTTAGAAGATGAAGAAAAAATAGATGATAAATATTATATTGAAATTGATCCAGGGGATTTAACTAATAATATATTTGGATTAAATCAATTTTATAAAGTACAAATTAGGTTTACGGGAAAAGATGCAACTGATGTTCCTGATTCTGGTCAGATTGCGGCATGGTTAAATCAAAATCAAGAATTTTTTTCAGAATGGTCAACAGTGTGTTTAATTAAAGGTATTGAAAAACCTAGTATATCTCTTAAAGGTTTTAATACTAGTTCTACAGTAACTTTTTATCAAGAAATGATAGATTTAGTAGGAAAAATGTATTATCCCGTTAATGGGAAAATTGAAAAAGAAACTTTAAAATCTTATAATGTAAAACTATATAATCATGGTAATCTTATTTATGATAGCGGGGATGTATATACCAATGCCTATAATCCAAATGAAATTAATTATACTTTAAAAGTTCATTTAGAAGATCAAATACAATATAAACTTGTATTTACATATACAACAATAAATGAATATACGGATTCCGTGACTTATAATTTTTTTGTATCTAGAACATTAATAGATCCATTATTAGCTACTATTGAAGCAATTCCAGATATAGAATATGGACGAATAAAAATAAATATAAAAAGTTCAGGAGCTTTTTCTGGGGGCTTGGTAATTAGAAGAACATCTAATGAGACTAATTATACTATATGGGAAGATATTCATCAGATTACTTTAAATACTGAGACTGAACCATTGGAATACGTATGGTATGATTATACAGTAGAAAGCGGTATGCTTTATAAATATGGTGCTCAAAGAAAACGTGATGAAGATACCCGCGGACAATTAATTATTATTAAAAATCCTGTATTAATTGAATTAGATGATATATTTTTAACAAGAGCAGATTTGCAATTTAAAGTTAGATTTGATCCAGATATATCTAATTTTAAGTATACTTATTCAGAAGCAAAAATAGATACGCTTGGATCACAATATCCTTATTTTTATAGAAATGGTAATATTAAATATAGACAATTTTCTATTTCTGGATTAATAACAGCATGGTGTGATGACCAAGGAGTATTTATAAATAAAGAAAATATTTATAAAGAATCAAAAGAAGACTATGATTTATATAATCAAAAAGAAAATATTTCAGAATATAGAGATTATATATATGAACGTAAATTTAGAGAAAAAATAATAGATTTTTTATACGCGGATAATGTTAAATTATTTAGATCCCCAACTGAAGGAAATATTTTAATTAGATTAATGGATGTATCACTTACTCCTAATCCAAGCTTAGGACGAATGTTATATTCATTTAGCGCGAACGCTTATGAAATAGACGATTGTAATTTGGATAATTTTCAAAAGTATGGTATTCAATCTATTGGTAAAATATAATTTGAAAGGAGAATATAAATAATATGAAGCAAACATATCCATATTTAAAAGATTCTTCTTTTTTAAAAATGTTTGATAAAATTAATAATAAAAGACAATTCATAAAAATAACTGCTTTAACTTTTGATGAAAGACCAATTAAAACTATTGAAGGGTATGCGACTGGCGGGAATCTGAATTTAAATGGAAATTCGAGTATAAGGAGAAATGGAAGCATATCTATTGTAGCCGATAATTATGAAAATGATTTAACTAATATTAATAATTTATTCTCAATTAATAAAAAAATTCAATTAGAAGTTGGGTTTTTAAATACTACTGAATACTATAAAGATTTTGAAATTATATGGTTTCCGCTAGGTATTTTTGTTATATTAAATCCATCAATTATTCATAATGAACGTGGCGTTAATATAACATTACAAATAAATGATAAAATGTGTTTATTAAATGGTACTTGCGGAGGTACAATTCCCGCTTCAACTACTTTTCATGAATATGAAACAGTAAATGAAAATGGAGAATACGTAATATTAAGACCTACTATATATCAAATTATTCAAGAATTAGTTAATCATTTTGGCGGAGAACAATTAGGAAAAATTATTATAAGTGATTTAGATACTCGAATTAAAAAAGTAATGAAATGGGTAGGCGGTAATCCGCTTTATATAGCAAAAGAAATAGTTAATAATGTGGTTCAATATACCGCTACTACTAATTTATCAAGAGTACAAGGAAAAGACTATAAAATATATGAATATGGCAGTGATGTAGGATATATTTATACTGATTTTTATTACCCTGGAGAACTCATAGGCAATGAAGGGTCTACAGTATGTGATATTTTAGATCAAATTAGAAAAACTTTGGGTAATTTTGAATATTTTTATGATATAGATGGTAATTTTGTTTTTCAAGAAATTAAAAATTATTTAAACACTAGTCAAGCGACAGTTGAATTAAATAAAATTGAACAGGGCGATTATTTAATGGATATGAGTAATGGAAAGGCTGTATATACATTTGAAGATGGCACTTTAATACAGTCATATACTAATTCCCCGCAGTATGATAAAATAAAAAATGATTTTATAGTATGGGGTATTAGGGAAGACGCGGAAGGTTCCACATATCCAATTAGGTATCATTTAGCTATTGATGAGAAGCCCGCAATAGGAAATAAATATGATGTATTTTTTTATGAAGATCCTATTGATAAATTAATAAAAGCAAAATGTCCTATGAAATATCCAAATATAGAAAGTTTTCCCTCTATTGGACAACAGGAAGTATTTTACATGGATAGTAGTAATAATAAAATTTATGAATGGGATGTAACAGAAAGAGCATATAAAGAATTGAATGTAAGTATGCAAAGTATAATTGCTTCAGATTGGAGAACTGAATTATACTTACAAGGAAGCGTTAGTGAGCCTTTGGGGACAAATTCTAATTATTATTATACTGAATTAAAAAATGAATGGCCTAAAATATATGATATTCAAAATGGGAAATTTAAAAATGAAGCTTTAAATCATCCAAGCGATATTGATTTTTATTTAGATTTTATTGATTCTACTGAAGCTATTGCTGAATTTAGTGTTAATAATATTGGAAGACGTTCTCAAGTTATTGTTGATGATAGTATAAATTGTGTTTTTGAATCTGAAATTCCTGATTTAGTTATGATTGATTCTTCTTTACCTGAAAAAGAGGTTCAGAGATTACGTAATGAATGTATAGCGCAAGGTCAAGATTATATTCAAGTTGATAAGAATATATATTCTATGATTACTGGCGGAGGTACTTTAAATTCAGCATATAATAAAGTTAGAGAATTATTATATGAATATACAAGTTATAATGAAAGTGTTGTTATTACGACTATTCCAATTTATTATTTAGAGCCAAATGTAAGAATTACAATTAGAGATAAAGAAAGTGGGATATATGGAGATTACATGATTAATACAATTTCTTTACCTCTTGGTATAGGCAATATTATGACAATTTCTTGCACTAGAGCTTTAGAAAGAATATAAGAAAGGAAGTGAAAGAATTGTGGAAAATATTAAAGAATTAAAAATTAAAAAAGGAAGCGGTGATCCTGTTACATATTCTTTAGGAGCCGTTACAGGAATAAAAGGAAGCGAAGAAGAAGCTTTTAGGGATGGAGATGTTGAAATAACCGCTAGTAATATTGGACTTGGAAATGTAGATAATACTCGCGATTCACAAAAAACTGTTGCACAAGCAAATAAAGTAACACATCCATTAACATTTGCTAATGGACAAAGTTATGATGGATCGGCTGATATGACTATTGATAAAAATGCGGTTGGACTTGATAAGGTAGAAAATAATACTCCTGATGAAATACTCGAAAAAATGACAAAGGAGCAGGTAACCACCGCCCTCGGCTACACTCCGGCGAGCGGGGAGAATTTGGTATTGGATAGTACAAGTGAGCGCTCCATTGTTGGAACCAGCCAAGCTGAGTATGATATGTCTGAGAAATTTCGATTAGGGGTTACGTACACAATAACTGTTTGGGGAGAAGCTGAATCTCAATATGGTTTTCATATGGAATTGAGCAATTCTGCGTCTATTGCTGCAATTCCAAAAATCGCTGATGGGGTATATTCTGTTACCACAAGAAGAACTGACCCATTCGCTACTGAATTACTTAATTCTCGTATGCGGATAGTAAACGGTGGTGGTACAGGTACTGGGATTATTCACCGTATCAAGATCGAGA
>CANRPF010000079.1 GCA_947632375.1 uncultured Bacilli bacterium | reverse complement strand
TATTTCTTTTGCTGTTTTTTCTCCTGTCATAAGTCTATCTAGTATCTGCTCATATCTAATTTTTCTTTTAGGTTTTATATCTTCAAAACTTAATTGTCTTGTTAATTTAGTAATCATTTGTTACCTCCTATTCTCTGGATTCATTAAATCGTAAAATAATTCTTCTTGCTCTTCTATACTTAACAATTCATAATCAGAACTCTTTCTAAGTTCTCCTATTATTTGAATTGTTCTTTTAGGTTGTTCTTCAATTTGCTTTTTATATTTATTAAATAAAGTAATATAAATTTCTTTACATTCTTGTTTGTGTTGCGTTGTTGTTGCGTTGTTGTTGTTTTGTTGTTGTTTTGTTAATTCTTCTACTTGATAATCTTCCCATTTTTCAACGGTTACAATTGAAAATTTGTTGTTGGAATTTATACTAATCATGTGTAGTTCTTCTAGTAATTTAAAATAATCATAAACTGTTCTCTCTTTCATCTTTAATTCTTTGCTTGCTTTTTTTCTTCCAGTAACAAATTGACCTTTATCTAAATGTACTATCTGTTTTCCTACTAATTGTTCTCTTTCTTTATGCGTTGCCTTTACTAAACACCATATCCAAACTTTCAATGCTTTCTCATTTTCAAATATGGGAGATTCTAATATTTTTCTATATAATTTAATCCAACTTTTATCTTCCATATCTCCCACCTTTTTAGTAAAATATTAGAGCTAAGTTTGTGCCTAGCCCTAGTTGTTATAAAAAACTTTTTCCTATTAATTTTATAAATTCTTCTCTTGTATGATTTTTTTCATATTCTTTTTGACATGCCTTTTTTAGCTTTAAATCTAATTCATGTCCAAACATACCATGAACTCCATAAGTTCCTCTGTGTTCACTAGCTGTTAACCAAACTTTAAATCCATTATTTTCTGATATCTTTCTTTTGCCTACTCCAAAATAAATATGGTGGTCTTCTAATCCATAAGTTTGTCCACTTAAATAACTTTCTTTTTTATCTTGTAATATAGATTTCATTTCTTATCCCAACTTTCTAATAGACTATTTATTTCTTGGGGTGTTTTTGTTTCTATTCCGTATGCTTTGCAATCCTGAACCACACCATCTATAAGCCTACTCATTTGCTTTGTATTAAATGAACTTGAACCATAATAAGCATTTATAATTTTAAACTCTATGTTTTCTATAAATTCTGTATCAAATACTTCACAAAACCAAGCTATTCCCTGTGCTGTCCACATCTTTTCAAAAGTATTTACATTGTCTTTCTCTATCTTAAATCTTCTGTATATTCCTAATTCTTTAACCCTTCTTTTATAGTCTTCTTTTGTATCTATTTCTGCTAATTCACATAATTCTTGTAATAGTTTCCAGAAATAATTATTAGCATCTGTACTTCTTTTCTTTCTATATTTCTTTAAGTCAATATTTAGCTTATTTTCGTTTTTGAGTTGTTCTACTACATCTATTTCCTTTGTATCTAAAAGTAAGCTTATTTTTGGTTTTCGTGTTTCATAATCTATATTTATATCTTTAATGATTCCTGTTGTCTTCGTGGAAATACACCTTCTTTCAAACATTTTGTTAATATGTTCAATTTTGGTAAATATTCATCATGTATAAATTTTTCATCGTATTCAACTGATATTAATTTCAGTCTATTTTTATCTATATTGTTGAAATAATTAGTATAATCTTTTTTAACTAAACCATATGCAACTATGTACAATTCATGTATACCACTTGCATACATTTCTACTTGAGCTTGTCTCCAGTACTGTTTTGATACTTTAAATTTTTTTTCTTCTTTATGTGTCTTCACTTCATAAATACAAGTTTTTGTATTTCCATCTAGATTTACTCTTAATCTGTCTATAATTATTTGTTTGTCTTTCTCTAGTCCTTTGATTTCTAGTGCATCTAGTATTTTGTGTTCATAGTTATTACCTGCTTTTGTTGATTCATTGGAAAAATTATTCTTGTATAAACCTAATTTTTCAAGCCACCATTTTTCAAATGTTTTAGTTTCCCAATTTCCTACCACTACACTTGTATCTGAAGCACCAATATAATTACTTCTATCTTTACTCTGTATCAATATTAGACAAATCTCTTTCAAAATTACTTAAAGTATCAAAATAACTAAATATTGCTTTTACTTCATCTTCTGTTTTGTGAAGTTTACTTGCTATCTCTTTTGTCGTTAATCCTTTTTTCATTTTTTCTGTGTAAATTATTTGACATCTTTCTTTTATTTTAAATATGTCATGTTTGCTTAGATCATCTTCCCAATTATCCTTTTCATTTTTTAGTTCATCTTTTACCCATAAATCAAATCCTAATCCTGTTCTGATTGCTACTCCTTTCACAAATAGTCTAGTTTGGCAATTCCATAACCTTTGTTGTGTCATTGAATTATCTTTTACTGGATTACTTCCGTTTGTTACAGGACCTCTTTGTATAAATTCAATATCATCTATTACTACTTTTACTGCTGTTTCATAAACTCTATTGGTATTACCATTTTTATCTGTAAAAGTTTGCTCTGTCATATATAAGCTACTCCCTGTACGTTCATTTACAATAGGTTCAAAATATACTTTTTCTGCTCCGTTTTCGTGTAATAAATCTACTACTTTCGCCCAATTTAAATAATCTGCTTTGTCTCTTTTTTCTGTCCATTGACTTACATCTATCTTCCTTAAATCTTCATATTTTTTTAACATTAATCTTTCCTCCATTTATCATCGTAATAACATTCTTCTGATATTAATTCGAATATATTTCCTTCTTCATCATTTTCAATGTAATCTTCCATAAAAACTCCTTCTTGACTTCTACTTCAATTTTGTTTATAATTGAAATAGAAATCATGTATTTATATATGTTTTTTGTTTGAACTAGTTTGATTGTGGTAGGTCTACTAGTTCTCTTATTTTTTTGCTTTTAGAACTATTAACTAATAATTCTATGTTGTTTTCTAAGTCTACTATTTTTGCTCTTAATTCTGCTGAATTTTCTAATAGTATTGTGTTTTCTTCTTGATAATCTTTTATTACTGCTTTCTTTTCATCAAGTTCTTCTTCTAAACTGTTAATTGTTTTCTTTAAGGTTTCTATTAATTTTTTGTTAAACATGTCTCTCATCTCCTTTCTTGTAAAATATTGGTATTTATTGTATAATTACCTCGAAAGTGAGGTGTATTATTATGGAATGGTTTTCTTGGGCCGTTGCATTAATATTATTGATTTCTTCTGTTGTTTCTCCCTGGATAGTAAATAGGGAAAATAATAAACATCAATTATCTTTAAAAAAATTAGATATGTATGAACAAGAAAAACGTAAATTTTTAGAAGATTTTATTAAATCAGCAACAAATCTTCATTTAAACAACACTATCGGTGCAATAGATAAGTTTAATTATTCTGTAAATTGTTTATATATTTATTTTAAAGATATTCCTCAAAACATAACCACTTTGCAAGAAAACTATAACAATCCTAATTTTTTTAATGAGTTAACCAATATTGTTCAAGCCCTATCAGAACAAATAGCGAAAGAATGAGTTGAAGTATTATATAGATTCCATATATCCATGTTGTTTTGGGATCTATTTTTTTATGCCAATCAATTAAAACTAATATCCCTACAAATATTAAGATAAACATTCCAATAATTACTTTCATTTCTTCCTCCTAATAAATCGTATTTTGGCAAAATGCCCATGCTATTCCTACTACTGATATAGCCCACATTGATGTATATACTACTGCTTGTCCTATAAATTTGTATACTTTATTTTTATCTATCTTTTTCATTTGTATCACCTTCTTTCATATTTCTTTTACTTTTGCAATTATTTCTATATTGTATTTTTCTCCTACTATATCTGCTAATGTTTGAAAAAAATTCTGTGCATGTTCTAAATTAAAATTTTTTACTTTCTCATCTTTCAATTACACCACCTCTCTTAAATTTATTCTTATTAATTGTCCTTGTTTCATATATTTGTTTATTTTTATTTTTGTTATATAATTACCTCACACTAAAGAGAAAAAATATATTATAGAAAGTGAGGTGTTTATGATGTCAAATGCTGAAATTGCTAAAGATATAATTGTAGCTTTGATTGGACAAAATAGTGATAAATATTATGCAGAAGAAGATTTTGCTAAGCAAGTTGCCAAAAGCTACGAAATTATATTTAACAAAGTAAAAGAGCTAAATAAGTAATTTTACACAATCCGCTTTACTCGCAATTAAGCGGATTTTTTATTGCTTTAATTAATTGGACTGCTCTATCAAAATGCCTAGTATCATCTTCTTTAAGAAATTCTCGTATTTTTTCATTAATTATTTTTTTTGTTTCTTCTTCCATATCTTTCCTCCTTATTTAGTTTGTTGCGTTTTTATTTTTATTTCTATATAATCACTTTGGAGGTGATTATAATGGCTGATATCCAACTTTCTAAAAGCAATAAATTTCTTTTACGAATTATTTATAAAAGTTATTTAAAAGAACTAAAATCAGGCGTACCTAAGTCTGATGCACGCTGGTTAGGTTCATCAGATGAAATTCAAAAACATTTATTGCCTAAATGGTCTAAAAATGATGTTGCAATTTCCTGTTGGGAATTACATAGTCAAGGTCTTTTAAAATGTAGCTCTGGCGATAATATTGCTTACACAACATATCTCACAGACAAAGGAATTTCTTATATGGAAACTCACAAATTTAATAAGGCTAAAAAAACAATTGATTGGATTTTAAAACTTAAGCCTTAGGAAAATCTTTATCTGTTACAAGCCAGTCATCTGCGATTAAATCTTCTGCTAAAGGTTGCCAAAACTTCCCTGGCAATCTTTTTCTTTTTAAGTCAACTACCATTATTCCTTTTAAAACATCGTTTGTCGGAATAAACCCTACATATTCTTTCATTTCTTCTCTTACCATTATTTTTTTAGTTTTTAAACTTTGTTTTATTGCTTTTTGAATATTCATAATATCTCCTTATTTAGTTTCTTGAAATTTTTTATTTTACGTATTACGTAATTCATATCCAAAAAAAATATCAATTTTTTCTTGTTTAGGTATATCTAAAATATAGCATAATTCTAAAATATCTTTTAAACTTAGTTCTACTTCTCCACTAAATCTTCTGTAAATATATGCTTCAGTTTTTTTCCATTTGCTTGCTAATTCAGCTTTAGAAATATTTCTAAACTTTAAATATCCTTCTAGTTTTCTAATCACGTAATCTGTTGCTTTTTTTATTTCGTTCATTTTTTCCTCCTTTCTTTACGTATTACGTAATTACGTTATACGTAATATATAACATTATTATTTTTTTGTCAATACTTTTTACGAAATTTTTTTATTTTTTTCATAAAAAATATTGCGTATTACGAAAAAAAGTAGTATAATAGCACCATAGGAGGTTTCAATATGGATGATATTTATGATAAACTTTTTTCTGAAAGATTATCAGAATTAATAAAAAATAGTAATCATATTTTGAATGACATAGAAGAAGTTGTAGGGAAAAAATCGGCAACTATTTCTAGGTATGCTTCTGGAGAGATAACTGGTGTCAAAAGAAGTACCATTGTAAAATTAGCAGATTTCTTTAGCGTGTCTCCTGCATGGCTAGCTGGTTTAAGTGATGAAAAATATATCAATAGTTCTAATACTAAACAAGCTTTCCCTATTTTAGGAACAGTCAAAGCAGGTTATGATTATTTAGCTCAAGAAAATTGGATAGGATATGTCAATATAGACAAAAAGGTTTCTGACCCTGAAAATTATTTTGCTTTAAGAATAACAGGAGATAGTATGCAACCCGTCTTATATGAAGATGATATTGTTATTGTACATAGACAAAATGATATAGAAAGTGGACAGATTGGAATTGTATTAGTAAATAATGATGAAGCTACAGTAAAAAGAATAATCAAACATAACGACTACATAGAATTAAAATCTTTTAATTCCTATTACCCACCAAA
>CANRPF010000078.1 GCA_947632375.1 uncultured Bacilli bacterium | reverse complement strand
GTTCGATAGTTAGACTAGGTGGTATGACAGACTGTTTTCAACCATGTGAGTTAGACCATAGAATAACTTATCAAACTATTAAATTATTAAATAAGTATGGAATAGGGTACTTAATTGTTACAAAATCACATATTATTGCAAATGATGATTATGTGGACGTATTAAATAAAGATTTAGCACATATTCAAATCACAATAACAACACTTGATGACGATAAATCTTTAGAATATGAGAAGGCTAGCGTTCCGTCAAAGAGAATTGAGGCAATTAAAAAGTTACAAGACGTTGGCTTTGACGTTGCGATAAGATTAAGTCCATTAATACCAGAATTTATGGACTTTGACAAATTGAATTCATTAGGAATAAATAAAGCAATAGTAGAATTTTTAAGAGTAAATCATTGGATAAAAAAATGGTTTGATATTGATTATTCAAAACATTCTTTAAAAGAAGGTGGATATAATCATTTACCACTAGAAGAAAAGTTGAGAATAATTGAAAAAATAAAAATACCTACTATAAGCGTTTGCGAAGATTATACAAAACATTATGAATATTGGCGTGATAATTTCAACCCTAATAAAGATGATTGTTGCAATTTGAGGAGGTAATAATGGAAATAATAAATAAGAAAATAAGTGAACTGAAGCCTTATGAAAAGAACCCACGTAAAAATGACAATGCTGTTGATTATGTGGCTAAGTCAATTGAACAATTTGGTTTCAAAGTACCTATTGTAATTGATAAAGACAATGTTATTATTGCGGGGCATACTAGGTATAAAGCAAGTGAGAAGTTAGGCATTGAAGAAGCGCCTTGTATTATTGCAAATGACTTAACTGATGAACAAGTAAAAGCATTTAGACTTGCAGACAATAAAGTTAGTGAAATGGCCGAGTGGGACTATGATTTATTAGATTTGGAACTTGATGATATTGTTGATATTGATATGCAAGACTTTGGGTTTTTAGAATTCAAAGAAAATGAAGCAAATGAAGATTTTAATGACTTTGAAGACATAGAAGAAAAAGATAAAACAAAAAAAATTATATGCCCTGAGTGTGGGAAAGAGTTTTACATATGATAGTTCAAAATAAAATATTACCAGCAACAAATGATATGATTAAATTTGCGTGTCTAAATTTTCACTATGCAAAAAGTGTACCGTGTGGAAGAAAAATGGCGTTTGCTATATTTGAAGAAAATAAATTTGTAGGCGTAATAATATATTCAACAGGTGCTAATAATAATATTGCAAAACCTTTTGATTTAAAACAAGGCGAAGTTATAGAACTAACAAGAGTTGCTTTAAAAACACATAAAAATCCAGTTACATATTATTTATCAAGAACATTAAAAATTTTAAAAGAAAAAAGCCCTAAAGTAAAAATAGTAGTAAGTTATGCTGATAAAGACAATCAAAAACATTTGGGAAAGATTTATCAAGCAAATAATTGGATATATTTAGGAATATCAAAAACAAGCGATAAACAATACTTTTATAAAGGAAAATGGACGCATGAACGTACATTAAATGCTTATGATAAAAAAAGAAGAGAAAAATTAAAAAAAGAATTGCCTATAAGAGAAAATAGTGATAAATATAAATATATTTTTTGCTTAAATAAAGAATTAAGAAAATATTATATGAATTTTGCAAAAGAATATCCACATAAATTGACAGAAGTAAACGATTAGTATATAATTATAAAAGAAATGCGGTAGTAGTTTAATTATAAAATATCTTACATTGTAAGAAGTTGAGAGTGTAATTCTCATCTTACCGCTCCATTATGATTATATACTAACTAGAAATAGTTAGTTTTTTTATAAAAAGGAGGTGCTAGTCTATGGCTAAAATGGGCAGGCCAAAAAAAGAAATAAATCAAGAACAATTTGAAAAATTATGTAATATACAATGCACTGAAAATGAAATAGCTGATTTTTTTGAGTGCTCAGTTGATACGATTAATAATTGGTGTAAGGAAACTTATGATATGACTTTTTCGGACACGTATAAAAAGTACGCTAGCAAGGGAAAAATGTCATTAAGACGTATGCAATTTAAGTTAGCAGAAAAGAACGCGTCTATGGCAATATTTTTAGGTAAGCAATATTTAGGGCAGAAAGATGTTATTGAAAATAATGTAAATAGTAATGGTATTATAGACGATTTGGTAGGTGCGTTAAATAATGCAAAGAAAATTAAATGAAATGCTTAACCCTAAACAAATTGATTTTATGTTAGCAGATGATAAAGTTATCAACTTGTTAACTGGGTCTGTTCGTAGTGGTAAGACTTATGTTTCATTATTGAAATGGGCTGTTTTTGTTGCGACTATGCCAGAAAGTAGTGAGTTCTTAATGACTGGTAAAACTTTGACTTCATTGAAGCGTAATTGCCTAGGACTACTTCAAGATTTGGTTGGTAAAAATTTTACTTATTCTACGTCGCAAAAAATGGGTGTATTATTCGGACGTAAGATTTGGTTAGAAGGTGCAAACGATGAAAGAGCAGAAAGCAAAATACGTGGTATGACACTTGCAGGAGCATATGTTGATGAGTTAACACAAATACCGTTTGACTTTTATTCTATGTTATTATCGAGATTATCTGTTAAGAACGCTAAGTTATATGCTACTACCAACCCAGATAGTCCTACTCATTGGGTTAAAGAGATGATTATTGACAATGAAGAAATAGAGAAAGCAATATGGACTTTTAGTTTTGATGATAATGAAATTTTAAAAAAAGAGAATGAAGATTATTTTAATAACTTAAAACAACAATATCAGTCAATGGGGGGCGTTTATTTCGAACGCTTCATCTTAGGTCTCTGGGTCATGGCGGAAGGGGTCATATATAGACAATTTGCAAATAACCCAGAGTTGTTTATAAAAGATAAAGCAGTAGATGAGAATGGTGATAAGATTAATTTCTTGATTATCTCAATAGGCATTGATTACGGAGCGACAAAAGGTGAAACAGAGTTTAAGGCTACTGGAATTACTTCTCAATTTAAAGAAGTATGGACGATTGACGAAGAAAAGTTGCATGGTTTATATGCGCCAGAACAGGTTTACCAGAAATTTGTAGATTTTTACAAAAGAGTAGTTGTTGATTATGGCAAGGTCACACATTGTTTTGCGGATTATGGAGCACTTGGACAAGTGTTGACATATGGACTGAATAGATATTTACAACAGAATGGAATACCTTTAAAAGTTGATGATTGTATTAAAGGGCAGATAAATGACAGAATATATCTTGATTGCTATTTATTTGCTAATTCTAGACGTTTTATACTTAGGAAATGTAAATACCTTATAGAAGCCTATAAACTTGCTGTGTGGGACGAAAAACATGAAGATACACGTCTAGATGACGGAACTACGCCTATTGATGATTTAGATGCTAGCGAGTATAGTATGTTTCCGTTTTATGATAAATTGATGATGAATATTAAGCAATTTTGATTTGATTTAATTTAGTGATATAATTTAATAAAGAGGTGCTTATATGGAAGATAAAGAAATATTAAAATGGTTAAATGACAATATGAATAAATATGATTTATTTTATTTTAAGGATAATACAGAAGATGATAATATTATAGATTGTTTTTACAAAGAAGATGATAGATTATTTTGTATTTATTATAGAGACACAATTCAATCGTGTATAGACGAAAATATGGGTATTTCTAATTAGGAGTTATTATGATTAAGAGATGTTTAAATTGTGGACAAGAGTTTTTGTCAAGAGTAAGACCACATGCAAAGAATAGAAAATTTTGTTGTGGAACTTGTTATTTAAATTATAAATTTAAAAATAAAGAGGAGGTTAAAAAATGACTTTAGAAAAATTTTTAAAAGATAATTATGATTATAACCCAGAAATAAAGAGCCAAGTTAATAGTTATTATGATGTATGGAAAGGTTGGTATCAAGGAGATACAAAATTCCACCATTATTATATTTATAATGGGAATAGCAATATAAAGCAACAACGTTATACGATGAATATGGCTAAGCAAATTAGTGAAGATTGGAGTGATATTTTATGGAGTGAGAAATGTAAGATATCAATGGCTAATGACCAATCACAACAACAATTTGATGAATTGACAAACAAATTAAATTTATATAGTACTATAAATCAGTTGTTGGAAAAATCGGGGGCTTTAGGAACAGAAGCAAGTGTAACAAGTGTTTATGATATTATTCAAAATGATGATGCTATGACTTTAGATGTTAGTGAAGCCAAGACAAGAGTTGATATAGTTGATTTTGACTGGATATTTCCACTTACTTGGAATAATAAAGAAGTTATAGAATGTGCATTTGGTAGTGTTGAATATATCAAAGGACAAAGATATGTTGTACTATCGGTGCATAAATTAAATACCCAAAATAATTATGTTATTATTAATCATTTGTTTAGAGATAGCAATGGTAACTTAACCGAGATAAAAATGGACGATACAACAAGAGAATTTGATACAAAATCAAATGTAAAATGGTTTAGTATATTTAAGCCTTTATTAACAAATAATTTGTTTAGCAATTCGCCTTTTGGAATACCACATTTTGCAAATGCTATAAATAATTTAATGTCAGTTGATATATGTTTCGACGCTATTAAGAATGAAATAAACGACGGGCGTAAGAGAACTTATGTGCGTGCTGATATGTTTAATTATGATGACGGTCAACAAAAGTTAGTATTCGACCCAAATGATACAACAGTATATAGATTGCCCAACGGAGCAACCAAAGATGATTTAATTCAAACAGACAGTGATATTTTAAGGACTGATAGTCAAATAGGTGCATTAAATACTGAACTTAATTTGCTTGGCAACCAAGTTGGTTTTGGAGAAAATCATTATCATTTCGACGGAACTAACTTAAGTACAGCGACAGCAGTAGTCAGTAGCAATTCAAAACTATTTAGACGTAAAAAGAAATTAGAAATAGGATATGAAAGTGCTATTCGTGATTTAATTAACTCTGTATGTTATGCATCTAGTACATTCGGGCAATATAATATTGATACAAAAGATATGGTTATACAATTTGATGATAGTATTATCGAAGATAAAGAAGCTGAAAGTGCGAGAGCTAAAGGTGAGGTTACAATTGGTTTAATTTCTAAAGTCGAATACAGAATGAAAATTTTTGGAGAAAGTGAAGAAATAGCTAAGCAAAAAATAGCTGATATTCAAAAAGAAACACTTAATATTCAAGATATACTTGGTTTAGACAATGAGAATAATCAAGATAATAATAATTCTAATAATAATCAAAATAATAAAGAAAATAATAAATAAGACACTACTTATTAAGTAGTGCACTAATTATATCGAAAAACCAGTAGCATGCGCGCTTATTCGTGGCTGGGCACGATGATATAGTTAGTGTAGTGCTTAATATTGATGATATAGAACGTTGAACTACGTACCTAGTGCTATTTAGATTGGTCGCGCTTATATCATCAATACAGTGCTTCTAGGAGGGGTTATTATGATAAACGAACGACAAATTGAACAATTAACAGAAAGATTAGTTGATAGAGTTGAGCAAGCTAACACTGTATTTCTAGAAGAAATAGGAAACTCTTTAAAAAGAATAAGAGAACTTACACCTACGCAAGCACAAAAATTAGTACAAATTTTAAAATATGGTGGAAATTATGAAGATATTATTTATAAAATATCACAAATAACAGAATTAAATATAAAAGATGTTGATAATATATTTCATGCATATGCTGAGAAAGACAGAATGTTTTATAAACAATTTTATGAATATAGAGATATGATGTTTATGCCTTATCAAGAAAATAACGCTTTAAGGTATCAAGTGCAAGCGTTGGCTAACATAACTAAGAACGAGTTATCTAATCTTATGAGAACTACAGCATTAGGATACTCTTTAAAGAATAATAAAGGTGTTAAGGTATTTACTGGTTTGATAGAGACATATAATAGAGTACTAGATGAAGCAATATTGAATGTTGGACAAGGAAAAGACAGTTTTGATGCTGCTATGACAAAGACGTTGAAAGAACTTGGCGGCAG
>CANRPF010000077.1 GCA_947632375.1 uncultured Bacilli bacterium | reverse complement strand
ACTTACAGCTGGATGGACTTCTATTATAGTTGCAATAACCTTTTTTGCAGGTGTTCAATTATTATCAATATGGTTAATTTCAGAATATATTGCAAGAATATATGATGAGAGTAAAAAAAGGCCAGAATATATAATTGATAAGACTATAAACATAGAAAGTGAATAATTAAATGAACAAAAAATTATGTCTGACTGAAAAAAATGTATTAAATTTTATAAGGAAACACATTGATGTTATTATGGTAATAGTTGTTACTATTTTAGCAATTTTATTAAGAAAATGTTGTATAAATTTTATATCTAATGATTACTCAAATTATTTAAAAGTTTGGTTTAATGATATAAAAAATATTGGAAATGTAACAGCTTTAAAAAATCAAATTGGAAATTATAATGAAACTTATATGTGGATTATGTATTTTTTAACATTACTTCCTTTAAAGTCACTAGCTTCTATAAAGCTTACTTCTATGCTATTTGATTTTATTGGAGCATTAGTTGCCTCTTTACTGGTATATAATATGTTAAAAAACAGTAAAAATAGAGTTTTATATTCTATTATTACATATTTTTTGATAATATTATCTCCAAATGTAATTTTTAATTCAGCTGTTTGGGGGCAATGTGATTTTATTTATGCCACATTTGCAATACTTGCATTATTATTCTTAGTAAAAGAAAAGTATTTACTTTCTTTTATAATGCTAGGGATATCTTTTGCTTTTAAACAACAAGTTATATTTTTATTGCCAGTATTTATAATTGTTTATATAAGTAGGAATAAATTTCCTTTATATTATTTTTTAATACCTATACTGGTAAATTTAATATTTTGTATACCTTCTATGATTATAGGTAAGTCACTATGGCAATGTATAAGTATTTATATAAATCAACAACGACAATATGGAGAATTTTTGACATTAAATTTTCCAAATATTTATAATATAATTGGCAATAGTAATGAATTAGGATTAGTGGCAAATATAGGTGGAATTGATTTTGCAAAATTTGGAATAATATTTACATTAATAATTTTTGCACTTCTATTTTGGATTATTTTTAGAAAAAAGATATATTTATCTAATGATTTAATAATAGAAATGTCAATTTGGTCAGTAGTTATATGTACTTGTTTTTTGCCACATATGCATGATAGGTATATGTTTTTGGCTGATATTATAAGTATTATATATTTTATGGTTTATAGAAAAAATATATATATTCCGTTAATAATTAATTTTGTTTCATTTTCAACATATATACGCTACTTATTTAGAGGTTTCTTTTTATCTTCATCAATAGTAGCATTAATAAATGTAATATTTATTATATTGTTTAGTGGATATGTTTTTAGAAAATTATTAAAATTTAATAATAATATTTTATTGGAAAGAAATAGTGAATAAATTAGCACAAATAAAAAATAATAGAACTATACAATTTTGATGTGTATAGTTCTATTATTTTAATATTTTATCATATATAAAATATTTTTATCAAATTTTAATTGTTCAAAATTAAAAGTATCATATTCTTTTTTTCCAAATATTTTTTCCTTTTCTTCTAAAGTACCTTCTGTAACATCATATAATCTTTTATTAGCAAAATACATTATTTCTTTTGCACCGTAATATGCACAAAATGCTCTAACCGAATTATCACTATATTGGGTGATATTTATTTCAGAAGTAGAAACTTTTTTATCTGGTAATAAAATTATTTTATTAATAGTCTGTCCTGTAGTTGTTTCATAGTTATTAATTTCCCTTTGAATATTTTTTGCAATTTGAATATCTTGAATATTATTTTTTAAACATTCTGCAGTTACTTTAATAGTACAAAATGTAGAAAAAAGTATATATATAATTGAAATTGCATAAACTATTTTTTCATATTTTATTACTAGATTGTTATTAAATAAATATATAATTATTAACATAAATGGTAATATAGAAGCTATATACGGTACACTTCTTGGCATAAAATAAATGCTATTACTAGGCATTGCTATAATTGGTAATACACTTAAAAACCATAGTGAAAATAATGTTACTAAGGTGTATAACACTGTTATATTGTTTTCATCTTTATTCTTAAATATTTTAATAATATAAAATATAGATATAATAGTAATAGCCAAGGCTATTATATATTTTGTAGGATAATTAAACATATCTATAATACACCATTTTATCTGCTTTATAACGAAAAATATATTGTATAAAATGTTTACATTACCAGAAAGTCTAATATCTGAAGAATTATTTATATTAACTATTTTTATAAATATAAAATTTGCTAGTAAAGCAATAATATAAGGTAACATATTAATAATAAGTTTTTTGATTATTATCAATAATTTTTTATCTATATTATCATATATTGTAAATACTACTATTAGTGCACCAGATATTGCTATAACAGCTTGGTAACAAAAAATGGCGATAATAAATAATATTGATACAACAAATAATTTTTTTAAAGTATTATTTGATTCAATAATATAATATGCTCCAAGTATTGAAATAAAGCAACCAAAAGCAAAAACGCATCCTTCAAAAAATATCATCCATTCAGTTATATATACATTGAAAAATAAACAATTAGTTAATATAAATATAGCAGTATTTAGTTTTGAATTATTTGATATTCTTTTAATAATTAAATTATAGACAATATTGGCAGATAAAGCCATAAACAAAATTACTAAAAAGACTGATATTATTTGTCCAGTTCTTGGATTTATATTTAAAAAATTAAATAGCATATTAAACCACATACACACTGGTCTACCTTGTGTCCAAAAGCCTGATAGATTTTGGAGAAAACCAAAATTATATATTCTATATGAATCGTGTACATAGTGAGCTTGGAAGTACAAGCTATATGCTAAAACTCCATAAATTATTGAGAACAATATTCTTTTATAATTCTTTTTTATTATTTCTAACATAATTTACACTCCTGAAATTATGTATTAAGTATATAATATATATTATTTCAGGTCAAGACTTAATTTAATTAATGTTATTGATTTTTTAGTATTTCTATGTTAAAATTAATTTATCGATTTTTGGAGGAAGTATGGAAAAAGTAAAAAAAAGTATAATAAATTTCTTAAAAAATAAATATATATGGATATTTTTATTAATAACATTGATTTTTTTTGGTAGTATGTATAAGTTAGAATATTCAAGATGTACTTTTAGAATGTATTCTAACCCATATATAGAGGAATATGATCATTATTTAGTTTTAGGAAGATATATTGTTGCTATTTTTTGGAAAATAGTAAATATACTAGGTCTTTCAATTAATATGACTTATATTATAAGTTATTTAATTGGTATTATATCTATTACATTAAGTATTTTTATACTTAATAATATATTAAAAAAACATATTAAAAATGATTTATTAAATATTATTATTTCGACAGGTATTATTTTAAATTGTTTTTTAATTGATTACTTTTTATATATAGAAAAAGGAATATTTACACTATCTATTTTATTTGCAACTATTGCTTTAAAATTTTTACTTGAATTTTTTGAAAATAATAAAAAAAGAAATATAATATATTCTTTTATATTTCTATGCTTATCATCGTTTACATATCAAGGGACAGTGGCATTATATATAGCTATTGCAACTATATTTATAGTAAAATATTCAGATAATATAAAAAAATTTATATATAATAATGTTGTTACTGCATCTATATATGGAGTTACAATGGGACTTTCTTATTTATTAGTAAGAATTGTTGGAAGTCAAAGCACATCAAGAACAACAGGAGCATTACATATATTTGAAAGTATAAAAAAAGTTATAAAAGGTATGTTCAGAGTTTTAATTGATACATATGGAACAATGCCTAGGTTCTTTTTTGCATTTATTTTTGCAATAATATTTGTGGCTATCACATATATTATATTTAAAAATTGTAATAGTGAAAAGAATAATAAATATAGTAAAAAAATAATATTCTTAGGATATATATATATACTTGCTGGGTGTACTATCTCATCAATATTACCACAACTTGTTATTGATACATCTGCAATAAATTTAACTGCCAGAGCTATTTATCCTTTTGCATCAATAATAGCATTATCTATTTTATATTTTTGTGTTAATATTAAAATTGATAGTAAGTATTATAATAATTTTTTTATTATTGTATTTACAGTTTATCTATTTGTACAATTAATAACTTTTAATAATATAATATGCGACCATTATACTTTAAATTATTTAGAAAAAAAAGAAGTTTTAAGTATTGGAAAAGAAATTGAAAAATATGAAAATGAAAGTAATAAAAAAATAACGAAAATTGTATTTTATAATGATAAAGATTCTAAACATAGTTATGAAGGACTTAATGCATATGGAGATATAAACGAAAGAGTATTAAAAACAACTTGGTGCAGAATAGATATATTAAATTATTATTTAGATAGAAATTTTGAACAGGATTATAATCAAAAAGAAGAATATAAAAATGAATATGAAAGTAGTGATTATAATTTATTTGATGTAAATCAATTGAAATTTGAAAATGATACTTTACATCTTTGTATATATTAGTAAAGAAAGGAGGAGATTATGCTAACAGATAAAAAGAAAATAATAAAAAATATAGTATTTTATAGTATGCTAATTATATTGGCAGGTTTGTTGGTATATCATCTTCTTTGGAAAGAATATTTAGCAGATGCAATAAATTATGCTTTTAATGGAAAGCAAGAAAAAGAGATTGAGGAAACATTAAAAATTAATAATGTTGAATTACCATTTTATAAAGTAGACAATACTTATTTATATCCAATTAATAAAGAAGATATTGGTAAAGATATAAAGTTAAATATAGAAATAAACACTAACGATAATGTAAAACATATTATAGAAGGAAAAGAATTTGATAAAAGTATTGAATTAACAACTAAAGCAGAGTATAATAAAGTAATAGAAATCTATTCTAATAATACTTTTTATTATGGAAAGAAATATATAAAATTTACTAATTTACCGATTTTAAGTATAAATAATAATCCTAAAAAGTTAAGTAAAGAGTATACTTTTGGTAATGTTAGTATTATAGATCCAGATTATATAAAAAATGAATCAGATTATTGTATAAAATCTGATATAAATATTAGATTAAGAGGAACTTCAAGTTTATATGCTGATAAAAAATCGTATAGAGTAAGACTACAAGAAAGTAATAATAATCAAAGAAAGAAAAAGTTAGCTTTACTTGGCTTAAGAAATGATTCTGATTGGATTTTAGACTCTCTTTATTCTGATAGTTCTAAAATAAGAAATTTACTATCATATAATTTATGGAATTTAATGAATGAAGATATATCAGAAGAACATTATGCCAAACTTAATGGAAAATTTGTAGAAGTATTTATGAATGGTGAATATGCAGGGCTTTATGTATTAAAAGAACCTATTGACGAGAAAACATTAAATTTAAAAGAAACATCAAATAGTGATAGTGGAATATTGCTTAAAGGGATTGACCATAATCCATCTCCATTTGATGAAGAAGATATAAAGAGAGTAAAAGGTTCAGCATATTATGGCTATGAAATTAAATATCCAAAAGATTTAAAAGATAATTCTCAGTATTGGTATATAATATTAAGTAAGATGAAAAATTATTATACTGGTAATATTAGTGATGAAGTTATAGAAAATACTTTTTATAAAGATAATTTTGTAAATTTTAGATTATTGTTAACAGCTACAAAAGCTTTGGATAATTATGAACCAAAGAATGTATATTTTTCACTTAATAATCTAAATAAAGAAACAAAAATTTTATTAACACCTTGGGACTTAGACTTAACTTTTGGAATGGAATGGGTTGAAAATGAAGAAATAATTGGACCTAGAAAGTGTTATGAAAATGTAGAAATTATTGAAGGAATAAATATTGGAAATCAAAAAAATTATATTGATAGTATAAAATCACGCTGGGAATTTTTACGAAAGAATGTATTTAATGATAAAGTAATAAATGAACTGGTTTCAAATTATTATAATGAGTTAACAGTTACAGGTGCTATAGATAGAGAAAATAGTAAGTGGAAAACTGTGGATTTATCTGTAGAAATACAAGAAATAAGAGATTGGTGTAAAAAAAGATTTGTAGCAGTTGATGAATATATAGATAAATTATGATTTAAGAAAGGTAGGCTTTATGGATGAATTAATAAAAAAAGGTAAATATAGACATGAACTAAAATACATGATAACAGATTTACAATTTGAAGAATTAAAGACACGACTTTCAGGCTTGCTAGATGTTGATAAAAATGCAAAAAAGGAAGGTAAATATTTTATTAGAAGTCTATATTTTGATGATCATTTAAATACTAGTTATTATCAGGTATTAAATGGTGTTAGTAAAAGAGAAAAATATAGAATTAGATATTATAATTTTGATGAAGAATATATAAGCCTTGAAAAGAAATTTAAAATTAATAATATGACAAATAAAACATCTTGTAAGGTTACAAGAAAACAAGTAGAAGATTTAATTGCAGGAAAGCTTGATATTAGTAAAGATAATCATAAGGTGTTAAATGAATTTATAATAAAAACAAAATTTTATGGTTAT
>CANRPF010000076.1 GCA_947632375.1 uncultured Bacilli bacterium | reverse complement strand
GAGGCGGGTTATGACTACAATACAATACAAGCAATAGTAAATAGTAGATATTAGAAAAATATCTAATTAGATAAAAATCTAATTAAGGAAGTAAAATATGATAGCATATCAAAGATTAGTAAATAATGATAATATAGAGGTATTACTTTTTCCACTTGATGTTATGTATATAACGCAAGGCGAAAATGGAAGTATATCACATAGCTTAGCTATGGACTTTGTAGGATATTCATCAAACGGTCAAATATCTACATATCCATTTTATGCTCCATGTACCCTTGTATGCGTAGACAAAAACTATAATAATGGTCAAGCATACATTGTATACGAGTCTAAAAATAAAGTATTACTAGCAAATGGTGATATAGATTATATTACAATTGTAGTAATGCATGATAACAGCCCGATATATAATATAGGTGACGTCGTATTACAAGGTGAGCTTTTAGGTCATACTGGTACTGCTGGATATGTAACTGGTGACCATACTCATTTTAATGTTGCTAAAGGAAAATATCAAGGCTGGCAGAGTCTAGGTAATGGCTTTAGTGAGTTAGTAAATTCAATTCATTTATATGACGCGTTCTATATTAACGATACTGTAATATATAATGATAATGGCTATGCATGGAAGAAATATGACGGCGGTGTTTTGCCTCCTACACCGCCACCAGTATATAAAAAAGAGGCTAAAAAATTCAAATGGGTAGTATATACCCGTTTGTATAAATCAAGGAAAATAGCATATTTTAACAATAAATTAAAGCGAAAGTGAGGTGATAATATGAAAATGACAAAAGAAGAATTATTAAATTTAGTAAATGAAAAAGTTGAAAATCAAGACGTGAAAATAGAACTTATGGAAAACATTACAGACTCAATGGACGTAGTAGCTGATACTAGTAATATGGTAGATAAAGCTACATACGACTCATTGCAAGCTGATTATGAAGCCTTAAAGCAAAAATACGCCGATAGATTTTTAGCTAAAGAGGAAACAAAAGAAGAGGAAGAGAAAAAAGACGACGAAGTAAAAGAAGACGCCGTCGTAGATGTTAAAGAAATATAAAAGGAGTGATAAAAATGGCACAAAAGAAAAGTGTATTAAAAATCAATAATGACGTTGAATTATTATCTTATATAATAAACAGCACACCAGAATTAAGAGAAGAAATAGACTTACCTAGACAGAATGAGTCTATAAAAGAAATTGGAAAAATAATTCTAGATAATACTAGATATAAAAACGCATTTATAAATGCAGTAAATTTAATTGGACTTACAATTATAAAACGTAACCAGTGGGATAACCCATGGGAAATCTTTACTAATAGAGGAGTACTAAGAAAAGGTCAACACATTAGAGAAATTATACAAGATTTAGCTGATGTATTTGATTTTAACGAAAATTATCCAAATAAAGAAAGATTTTTAAAGACTGCTGTACCAAATGTGTATGATTACATGCATGAACTAAATTTCCAAAAATTCTATGAAACAACTGTAAATGAAAGTGAATTACAAATGTGTTTTGACGACGAAGAAAACGGAAGTTTAACTGAATTTGTTACAAACACAATTTCTAATTTATATGAAACATATGCTTACGATAAATATTTAGTAGATAAGTATCAATTATCTAGAAGAATTGTTGACGGTACAATCACAGTAAAAGAAATTAAAAATTTCGATACAAAAGCACCTTCAACTGTACTTGCTGAAATGAAAGCAATATCTAATAAAATTGCTTTTCGTTCACCAAATTATAACCCAGCCGGAATAAGAAGAGCTACAAAATATGACGAACAATACTTAATATTAGACGCTGAAAGAGAGGCTATAAATTCAACAGAAGTTTTAGCAAAATCATACTTTAAAGAAGAGGCTGATATTAAATCACATCTTGCTCTTATTGACTCATTTAGCGAAACAGACGAAGCAAGACTAAAAGTATTACTTAGGGACGCTTATGTAGAATTTAATGAAAATGAAAAAAATACATTAAAATCTGTTATAGGTGTAATTATAAGTGATAAATTTTTCATGGACTACATGTACGCGCTAGACAATCAAAGTGAGGGCGTTAATGGTCAATTAGTAACAGAATTTAGAAACCCTACTACACTTGATAGAAACGTATTCTTACATGTGTGGGCTGTTCTTTCTACTTCACCATTTGAAAATGCTTGCGTATTTGTCACAAGTGAGCCAGTTGTAAAAGCTATTACTTTATCACCAGAGAACGCAACTGTAACAAAAGGTCAAACAATTAAATTAACAGCTATTGTAGATAACAGATTTGCTGCAAACAAAGGTGTAATATATAGTGTAGATAACGAAAAAGCTGTAATAAATCAAAAAGGCGAACTAACAATACCCGCAGAATTTGAGGGCGCACAAGTAGTAGTAACAGCAACATCAGTTTATAATGATAAAATAAGCGGAACAGCTACTATAACAGTTGCTGAATAATTGAGAGGGTAGCATAAAAGCTACCCTTTTATTTATAAAAGAGAGGTGAAAAAATTGAAACATAAAACAGTATCAAGTAAATTGAATACCTACACAACATATTTACTATATCGCGACCAATTTACTGCACTAGCAGAAAATGTATTTGTCTACGAAAATATGCCAGATAGTATCAATATTGACTACTTTAATAAAATTCTTACAGAAAAAGGAAGTATTGCGTTTTTCTTTGACGAAGTACTGGGCAAGTATTTTGCTTTTCCATATATTCATATAGGAAAACTTGACTACCAAAATCAACCATTAAAAATACAAGTGTTAGGTGAAAATGGCTATCGTAGAGTATTAAATCAAAATGAATTTGTAATTATTTATGATAATAATTTACATATTTCTTTACTATCTCATATAAGACAATATGCTGAAAGATATACTAATATAGTTAGAACTATTGATGTAAATATATATCAACAAAAAACTCCAAGAGTTTGGAAAGTACCACAAAATAAGGAAAAAACATTCTATGACATGTTAAATAGTTATGACTCTTTTGAAGATAATATAATTACCTATACAGATAAGGCTAACCCGTTTGAAGATGTACAGTGTGAGTCTAAGCCCGTAACATATGTAGCAGATAAGCTAATAGACGCTAAGCGTGAGCTGTGGAGTGAATTTATGCGCTTTATTGGTGTAGCAGATTTATCATTTAATAAAAAAGAGCGCAATATACGTGACGAAGTGCTAATAAATCAAGGCGGGGCTGTAATATCTAGATATTCTAGATACACACCAAGAATTGACGCTATAAAAAAGATAAACGAATTATTTAATTTAGACATAAAAGTTAAATATTATGACGGTACACCGTCAAATGACGAAAAGGACGACGAAAGTAATTTTGTAGAGGGGGCTGATAGTGATGTATATACCAATGATATATGATAGACCACCTACGTTATATAGTATAATGGACTCTATGGCAAATTATGGCAAGGAAGAAAAGACAAAAATTGTAAATCTTGCTGAGGCTACACATGAGCAGATATTCAATTTTAAATACCCTCTAACATCTAAAATTGATAAAAAAGAATTTGAGTGCAATATACTTAATAAATTTATCATGCGTAGGATAGGCTTTGATACCTTTACAGCATTTGTCATACAGCTAAATGTAAAACTTAATGAAATAATGCCAAGATATAATATACTATTTGAGGCGTTAGAGGGCTGGACTCTATTTGACGGCGAAAAAACAACTAGAACTTTATCAAGTAAACAAAAAAATGAAAGTACAACTAATGTAACTGATAGCAATACTTTAACATCAAACACTACTGCTGATGATGATACAAAAAATCTTGAAACAGACTATCCGCAAGGCGATATTAACAGCGACTTTTTTAGTAGAACTAAGGCAACTAGCGGTAGTGAGTCTAAATCTCATACAACTAATAATGCTAATACTACTAACAGCGGAAGTAGTACAACTGGAATAAATGGAAATAGTAATCAAGATTTAACAGAAACAATTGAAAGAATACCCGCAGAAAAAATTGAGATGTATAATGCATTTATTATGAACAGAAATAATATATACACAATGATATACAATGACTTAGAAGAGCTATTTTATGGCTTAGTATAGAAAAGGAGTGATAGATATGATAGATAAAAAAGCAGATTTTACACCTAAAAATTTCAAACCTTTACAGACATTATCACCATTTATAAGGCACGTTTTACAGTCTTTTCCATTTATTGAGAAAGACTTTGACGCCTTTACTGATTATCAATTACTATGTAAAGTAATTGAATATTTAAATAAAGTAACTGAAAATAATAATAATATGTCCGCTGATGTAGTTGATTTATACAATGCGTATGTTTCACTACAAGAATATGTAAACAAGTATTTTGAGAGTATGGAAGTAGTAAATTTTGAAACATTAGAAGATGACGCTACTCATACAACGTACAGAATTACCTTTTATAACGATTTTTATTTTGATATGGTAGTAAAACATGGTAAAGGTATAAAAACCTTTGAAAAGACTAATACAAGCGGACTACTAGATACTTATACAATAACTTACACTGATGATACAAAAGATACATTTATAGTAAAGAACGGTGAAAAAGGTGAAAAAGGTGACGCATTAACTTTTGACATGCTAACATTTGAGCAAAAACAAGAGTTAAAAGGTGAAAAAGGTGACGCTAATGTATTAAGTATAGGTACTGTAACAGCTGGCGATACAGCAAACGCAACTATTACTGGCGATAGTCCTAACCAAAAATTAAATTTAGTTTTACCTAGAGGGGAAAAAGGTGACGCCTTGACTTTTGAAATGCTTACACCAGAGCAAAAAGAAGAACTAAAAGGAAAAGACGGTAAAGACGGTAAAGACGGCGTAATAGCAGAGGCTATAAAAATATTCTATGATAGCGAACACGACGAAGACTACAACGACGGTAAATCATTTGCAGAAAGCATTATGACACGAAAAATAGACGACGATATAATGAATTATGACGTTATTGAAGTAGTACTAAGACGTGGTATGTATGAAAATAAAATACTAAGAATACCAAGAGAAACTGGTGTAAATAAAGAATTTGATATAAATACTACAATGGAATATATACAAGATAGATTGAATGAAAATACTAATTATGGTAATAAAATTTCTATTGAATATACAAGACTTAGTGCAAAAATTATTTCAACTACTGAGGGATATAGTGAAACTGGCACGTATTTACTTGTAAATAAGAACGGGTATATAGAAAATTATGAATTACAGGGCGGAAGAATATTAGCTGAATATAATGAAACTGGTATTGAGCCTAAATATCCAATTACAATTGATAAAATTTATGGTATTAAATATGTAAACATGGATGAAATAGTAAAAGATACGAATTAAAAGAAATCTATTTATATACTATAATGGGGTTAGTTAAAATAAACAAGTAGCAAATGCTACTTGTTTTTTTCTATCATGTCTATTAGTGACTTTTGTATTTCTACTTTTACTTTTACTAAGTTTTCAAGAGTTGTCTTACCTTTAAGAAGATTAGCTCTATCAATATTAAGTTTTCTGCAAATTGATGTAACGTTTATTTTAGAAAAATCTTTAATGTATTTTAGTACTTTTTCTTTCTCGTTCATAGTTAACCTCTATCAATTATATATATTACTATATAATTTTTTCCTTTATATCTAAATCGCATATTATCTACTGTATAAGACAACTCTACTAATGGAAAACTAGCGTTTGGATAGTTTATAATAATTTTACTTTTATCACTTATTATAAAATCGTCTAATTTATTAAAAGCCTTTTCGAAATCATAAGTTTTATAGACTATATCTTTTTTAATTCTATTGCAGTTAGTATATACTAACCTTTTTATTATATATAATTTCTTCATTTTACTCACCCTTTCTTCTTACTACTTTAAAACTTCCACTAATTAAATCTAACATATCATTTACTGTTACGTAGCTATTTCTTAGTATTTTACCTTGTAATTTTTCATTTTCTTCATTGCTATAACTGATATTTTGAATATAATTTTGTAACCATTTTTTAAAATCATTTTTACTGTGAAATACATATAATGTATTGCTGTTGATTTTTCTTAATATTATTGTCATAAAAATCACCTACTTTCTTAATTATATTATACCACAATTTGTGGTATATGTCAACAATAAATTAAGAAGTAGTATAAAACTACCTCTTATTTTTATGTAATATATTATAAAGTTTACACTTTTTACATTCTTTATTACAAAATCTATATCCATATATCGTGATAGGACATAATCTACTTTTAATAATTTTCTTCATATTATGCACCTATCCTATTATCTAATGAGAAATTACCTATTTCGTCGTGATTTTTCCATATTGTAACGCCTCGTCTCGCGCAATTGTTTATTACTTCCATGTATTCGCTAGGTACTGTACCATAGCCGATATTTTCACTATTAGCTATTTGTATATAAGACCAATGTGGACGACCCTGTAAATTTGGTACTTTGGTCATATTTACTTTATAGCCGTATCTATCGAAGTATTTATCTATGATTTTTGCATATTCTGGCTTAATAGTTACATTATATATACGAGGTGCGATATATCCTAGTGCTGTTGTAATATCGCCAGTACTTTGCGCCATAGTAGTTGTTGGTGACATTAACTCATGATTTTTTACTGCTTGCACAGAATTTGCTACACTGACAC
>CANRPF010000075.1 GCA_947632375.1 uncultured Bacilli bacterium | reverse complement strand
CATTTTGGTATCATATTTGGGTTTTTAGTTAAATATAGTATTCCATTATTATATCTGTTTAAAAGTTTATTATATTGGCATTTATAATCTTCCAATAAAACCACCTCTAATCTTCTATTTCCACCTTATCAATTAAATTGTTTACTTTTATAAACTCAATTAAGCCTAAAATTTGTTCCCAAGAGATATTAGAAAAAGTTTTTATAACTATATTCCAATCAAAAAATCCACCTTTTTCTATAATTTCAACTTTATTATCTTTTTTTAGAACTATCTTTTTAATATCTTCTACTTTAATATTTTCCATACTCACTCCTCGATTTCAAATTCGTATTTTAAAATCTGTTTTTTGTATTTGCCTATAAAATCTTTTGCTTCTTGTAGTGTTTTAAAATATATACATTTTTGCTCACGGTCACCGTAACTAGAATTTACAAATAATTTTCTAGCATCATAATCATAATATATATAATATTTAGACATATAGTTATTTTTCCATTCTTCATTTGTAAATTCATAACTAGCTTCTTTTAATGCTTTTAAATAATCTGCATAATCTTGTGCTTCTTCAACAGTTTTAAAAACTTTATTGTATTTTATAACTTTTTTATCAAAATCATCATCATTTATATACCAATCTGTATCTAAACTATTAGTAACGAAAAAATATTTTTCATTGTTTTTAGGTATCCATTTACCCTTATTTTCTTCTAGCTTTTTTATTTCTTCTTCTAGCTTTCCCATTTCAGCTTTTGTTTTTTCGTACTGTTTTTTTAAATCTTCAATTTTACTCATTTACTTTTTCTCCTTATTTATTAAAATTATTTTTAAGAAAATTCATTTTCTGTAAATCTATATCCATCTATATTTTTTGAATACTTAAAATTATCTGGATTATCTTGATTGCGTTTATTATTTTGACAGCCTTGAATTATTTTTATTAAATCTTCTTTTTCAACTTTTTCATTATATTCATTAAATAATACATATTTGCCCGTATCTACATTGTTTTTAAGCCATTTTAGAAATTGTGGATATGTATGAAATTCCTTATTGTCTTGAAATAAAAACAACCATCCAATACTTGCTTTACCAATATGAATAACTGTATTGTACAAACTAGGCTCTTTTTTTACTGCATAATAGTTAGTTGACATCTTCATTTCCTCCTAACCTTCTCCCACATATTGGGCAATACTTTATATCAATTTTCATCTTCGATGGATAATTCATATTATGTGTTTGCTCAGTATTTTTGCAAATAAATATATTTGCATTTGGCTTATAATAACATTCAAATTCTCCTTCGCAATGTTCACACATTTTGCATTTTCTCCTTTGCTAACCTTATATATTCTAATTTTACACTTTCTTCATTTATATAGTCTTTTTCTCTTATGCTAGTATTGCAATATCCTTTGCTAAATTTATATATATCTAATGCCATTAAATCAATTATCTTTTCTAATAACTCATTTTCTTGCTTTAATTCTTCTAATTGTTTATATTTTTCATTGACAATTGCTTTATTTTCCATATCTCTCAAATATCTATTACATATTTCTTGAGTTTCATCACTTATCAATTATAACCACCCACTTTCTTTATAAAATTGATATATTGCTTGTAATTCTTGTGCAGAAATCATATCACCCATATTATCATATATACTAGTTTTATAAAATTTTTTATTAAAAAAAATAATTATATTATCACCATCTTTTTCATATTTTATTTCTGCATCTATTGTTTTACCTTTCTTATATCCTAGTTTTTCAAACATTTCATCTGCTTTGCTCATTTTTCTCACCTACTTTACTTCTTTTATCTCTAATAATTCTCTTAATAATTTTATACAATATTCATTGTTTAAATTTCTATAATATTCTTCAGTTGTTTCTTCAGCTCTTGTATTTGCTTGATATTTGTTCACTTTTAAAGTTAATTCTTTTATCTTATCTTCTATTTTGAGTTTTAAAAGTATTGACTCATCTACTCTATGCTCATACATATCTTGATATAATTTCAATTCGTGTTCTAGTTGCTCTGTTTTTTCAATATAATATTTTAAGCCTCTTTCTACATCTTCTGCTTTTTCTAGCAGTGTCCTAGAATAAAGATTTTCTTCTAATTCCATACTAATTCTCCTTATCAAAATTATAAATAGTTTTTTGAGTATATATTGTTTTTGTTAATTTTGCATTTTTATAATTTTCTTCTCTAACTAATTTTTTAGCTTTTTCTATTGCCTCTTCTTCTGTATCTGCAGATATAGTTGTACACCAATATCTCTTATCTTTTTTATCTGCATATTTAAATCTTAAATTAAAATCCATTTTTTTAATTCTCCTCTAAAAAATCTTTCCAATTTTCGTCAGTTTCAATGAACTCATTATCTTTTTGCTCTAATATAGGCTTATCTACTGCTTCAAAAATTCCCATTAATATGTCATTTAAGTCTTCTTTATTATCAAAAATTAATCTTAATGGATATTCTGTATAAGCTATAATTTTACCATTTTCATCATAATAAACTTCATGAATTTCATAATGTTTTTCTCCATATATATCTTTTTTTATTATCCTATTATCAAATAACTTCATTTTAAGACTCCTTTACTAATGATTCTTTAAATTTTTTTAAATCAAAAACTTTAACATTAAGTATCTTAATATCTTTGCAAGTTTTCAATCTTAAGTTTTCTTCATAAGCTGTTAAATAATAATTCAATTTATATTGTAGATTTTTATTATCTACAATTATTATTTCAGGTTTAGTTCTAGTTGGAAGAGAAAGCCATACTGCTATGGCTTTTCTCTTTTCTTTAGCCTCATTAAATAATTTAACTAAAGTTAATTTGTTCATATTATCACTCCTATTCATTTGATTCTATATGGAACATACCATTGTTTCCAGATTTTTCTGGTCTCCAGTCGCCTATTCCCACTGCAAAACCTCCATAGTTGATAAATTGTACTAATTGTTCCAATGATATAACATTTTCATCATATGTTACAATAAATGTTGATTGCCAATTGTCAAATTGACCTCTATATACAATATCTGCTCCACCCATTGGAATCTTTACCATATCTTCACGCATTGACAAATTGCCTTTTATTTCTACAAATTCTTCTTGTATATGAAATGCACCCTGCATACAAACTTTATTCTTAATAAAGCCTGCTCTATAAGCTGCACTTATTGCACTTTGTTTTAAACCTACACTTGAAAAACCAAATCTTGCACCTTTTTCTAACGCATTTTCAAATGCTTCTTGTGTATATTCTGTTGGTTTTTCTGATAGCCAATGAAGTGAATTTATAAAACACTCCCAAATATTTTTTGCTTCTTTTGCTGTTTTTGCTTTCTTCATTTGTTTATCTAATATCATTCTCTTTGCTTTCTCGCTAAATGCGTTCATAATTAAAGGTGTATCTCCTTTAATAGTTAATTCTACTTGTTTAATATTTATTTTTGGTATATTTATTACATTTTCCTCATTATCTTTTTTACTTGACATTTTTTCTTTTCTCCCTTCTTTTTATAAAAAAATTTTACTATACATTACATCACAAAACACCACATGACAAAAATTTACTTGACATCACGCCACAATACCTGCCTTACATCACGGGACCCCACGTTACATAACAGTGTTAAACTACGCAGTACCAGGCATCACAATACCTGCCACATTTATAATTTTGCTATAGCATTAAATACTTCTTGTAATTCTTCTATATCACAATATTTTTCTGCTACGCTTTTTAATTCTTTTATTGCTTTATCTAATAACATATTGTATTGTGTAGGACTTTTTAATATAACTTCTCTATTTTCATATTCTTCACCTTTCTTAACATTTACAAATGCTTTTACTACTTTTGTTGTATCATTTACATCTTTTCTTATATGTACTACAATGTTATTTAATATTTGTGTTGCTTGTTGTTTTCTATATTTTTCACCTGCAATGGTGTCATCCCATTCAAATAGCTTGTTTAATTCGCTATTTTTATCTTTTGCTCTTTCTAGGACATTTGTAGGTGTTTTTTCTTCTAGTTCTTCAATCTCGTGTCCTACTTTATTTGCATCTGCTTTATCATAAAAGCCTCCAATTTTCCATTTGTATTGTTTTTCCATATTTATTTTCGCTCCTTTTTAAATAATATTTTTGAAATTAATTTTGAAATAAATCCTTTTTCATTAGTATTTTCTATAGGTTCTTTTTCAACAATATTTTCATTTTTCTTTAAGTTATAACGCTCTCTATTTTTTCTTAGTATTTCTTCTTTATGTTTTTGATAATATCTTTGCCTATAGATTTTTGCTTTTTCTTGTTTAGTTAAATTTTTATCTAATTTTTCCATTTTACCACCTCCTATGCTAAAAGTTTTTCTTGATTTAAGAAATAACTTTGCTTTTCATATAGCATTTCTTTAAAGTTTTTTATTTCTCTTTTTACAATTTCATTATCAACATTGTTTAATCTTAAAACATTTTCTAAATTGCTAAGGTTATCTAATAATGTTTCAATTTTTGCCTTAGTTATAATTGTATCGACTGCTTGTTTATACTCAATAAGTTTTGCAATATTTAATGCTTCTTTTGGAACATCATTAATATTTTCTAATTGTAAAATTAGTTTTCTCATTTTATCACCTCACTTAAAGACTTACTATACCTGCAATATTTTGCTTTTGAACATCATCTTTTACTTTTTGTCTTACCTCTGCGTATATTTGTGTAGTAGCAATATTTTTATGCCCCAATATTTTTTGTATTACTGCTAAAGGAACATCTGCATCCATATAACTCATAGCTCTTGTATGTCTTAAAGTATGTGGATGAGGTTTTGCTAATTCATTTCCACCTGACATTCTAACTCCAGTCATATCTGCAAGTTTACTTATCAACTTATTATAATAATCTCTGCCTAAAGGTTTCGGATCTTCATTAGGTTTAGTGCTTCCTTTAACATTGCAAAAGAAATATGGATTATCATTATTTGGTCTTATTTCAAGCCAATCTTTTAATATTCCAATTGCTGGGTCAGGAATATAAACTATTCTGTCATCTCCTTTTGAATCAATTACATTTATATATTGCTTTTTTAAGTCAATGTTAATTGCAAGAAGATTTACTGCCTCGCTTATTCTCAATGCACAAGAATAAACTAAAGTTAATACTGCAAAATCTCTTATTGCTATTTTATCTTTACAAGATAATTCTTGCTTTGATAAAGCATTTTTTGCCTCATTTATTAATGGTTCTTCTAATTCCTGCAATTTGTCTACCTCTAAATACTTTGGTAATTTTCTTTTAATTCTTTTACCTGTTTTATTCATTTTAAATACCCCCTTAAATTATATAATTAATTATATAATTAAAATTGTTTTTTGTCAATACTTTTTACAATCTATTTTTTGGATTTTGAATACTAGTAGTAATATCATATAAAGTAATACTATTTATATAGTTTTTATTATGTTTTATTTTGCCTATTACATAATATTTTCCATCCTTTTTATAAAGATTCTGTTTTGTAATTCCTTTTGCTTGAATAGTATCATAAATTTGATAATTTTTTTTAGATAAAAATTCAAACAAATTTGTAATATCTTTTTCAACTATTAATTCAATTTTATCATTTTTATGTATTCCCAATAAAGTTATCATATATACCTCCCTATTTATTAAATTACACCTTTTTTATGAAGCTCTATTAATTTATCGTGGTCTTCCATTAATCTCGCAAGTTTTTCCTTGTCTTTTTTTGCCCTAGCCTGAGCAATTTGTGAATTTATAACATTTAATCTTCTTTGATAAGGGTCTTCTCTCCTTTTTGCAATATAATTTTTTCTAGTATTTACTGCTTTTAGAGCTTCAAATTTCATTTCCTCATAAACTTTTTTCAACTCCTCATCTAAATCTTGTAGATTTAAAACTTTTTCTAATTTTTCAATATTTTCTTCTGTTAACATATTTTACCTCCTAAAATTTCTTTAACTTTATTTTCAATTTTCTCAAATTCTTCTTTTGATAAATCTTTTAAATCTCTCATTTTACATTCATCATCTAAAAACATTTTTATTCCTCCTTATTTTTATTTTTTATACATTTAAGCAACAAATCATTTTGTTATATATTTTTGTTGTTTTATTTATATCATTGTATTTTCTATCAATTTTTATAAAATCTTTTAATATTTTTATACAATCTTTTTTATTTAAACAAGATTGATTAACTGGAAAACCATAAAAACTTCCAAAATCATTAACAAGACCAAAACTATATCTTTTATCTTTTATATTTTGTACTAAAATATAGTTGTTATCTTCATATAATACTTTATACTCTTCATAATTATTTTTAAAATACCATTTTTTTATTTTCATATTAGTCCTCAAACTCCTCTCTATATATTTTAATATAATCTTCAATATTGTTTTTAATTAGCTCTTTAGCTCTTTTTTCATTATTGCAATCTTTTTTTGGTACTGCAAACATCTCTGATTTTATTCCATATTTTACATTTGATAAATAAAAATTTACATAATCATCCTTTTCGTAAACTTCTACTAAATACTTATCCTCAATGTAAGGTATTTCATAAGCACCTCTATATTTTATTTTGCCTGTGTCAATTAAATTTTCAAATTCCATTTTTTATACCTCCCTTAAATATCCTCTATCAATAGCTTTAAAGCTACCACTAATTAAATCTAGCATATCACTTAT
>CANRPF010000074.1 GCA_947632375.1 uncultured Bacilli bacterium | reverse complement strand
TAATAAGTGAAGATAACACAAAAAGATAGAATAATAAATTATATAAGACAATTTGGCAGTATTACTAGCTGGGAAGCATATCAAGATTTAGGAGTAATGCAATTAGGAGCTATGGTGTTAAGATAGATCAATTGAAAAAAGATGGCTATAAATTTAAAACAGAATGGGAAACAAAAAAGAATAGATTTGGAGAAGAAGTAAGTTTCAAAAGATACTATATAGATGACATTATATCAGATAATTTAGATTATTTGCCAAAAATAAGTTAGGAGGTAATTATGATAATAGTTAGTCAGGATAAAACAGAAATTATAAATTTTGAAAATGTAGATATTATAGACATTGTTGTAGATTTAGACGGAACAGGAAAATTACCACACAAAATATACTGTGAAACAAGTTCAAAACGAGAAGAATTAGGAACATATAAATCCGAAGAAAGAGCAAAAGAAGTGCTACAAGAAATAGTAGAAAAATATAGTTCATATTTACAAGTAATAGGTGGACCAGCAGTTTTACAAGGTCAATCAGATACACAACCAAATATATTTAATATACCAAAAGTATATATAATGCCCGAAAAATAGGAGATTTTATGAAAACAAAAAAATATAAAAAATGTAAAGTAGAGTTAGCAGATAAGCTAGAAAACAAAATAGAGTTAAAAGTAGCAGAACTAATAATAGATAGTAAATATAATAGAGCAAAAGTAAGAGATTTAACGCAAAGAGTAATTGAAAAAGAAGAAATAGAAAGGTAGGTAATTATGAATAAACTTAATTGGAAAGAGATGCAAGATTTAATTGATGAACCAGTATATGATAAAAAATCTAATATGTGGAGAGTTATAGATAGCTATAAATATGAGAATAATAAATATTTTATATCTTTTACAGATTTAGATTATTGGGAAAATTTTAATGATGTAAAATTATATAAAGAAAAAATTATAAAAGAAGGATTATTATCTAAACAAGAAAAAGAAGTTTTAAAAGATATGGTTAATAATATAAAAAAATTTCTTGATATGCCTGAAATGATAGAAATAATAGATTATGACATATATACATTAGTTAGATTTTATAACAAAAATATTATACTTAGTGATATGATTACGAATTTAAAATTTAAAAATATAGAAGAAAATAAAATATATACTCTAAAAGAATTAGGATTGGACTAGCCTATGAAATACCTAAAATTAAATGATAAATGTAAAAAAGCAATAGAAACAGGAAGGTGTCTGGGATGTCAAGGATTAGAAAACCCTAATTACACAGGAAATCCAAATTGTCAATATAATAGGACACCTTCTGTCCAGGAAAGCTTAAATCAAATCTGGAAAAACCTAGGTGTCCAAGAAAAAATAAAAGATATATAAGGAGCAAAAGAAAGTGGAAATAGTAAGAATAATAATAAAAGCAATAGTATTTGGCTACGGAGTATTTTTTGGAGGATGTTTAATATTAGCAGTTATATATAACATTTTTAAAACTAAATAAAAAGGAGGAAAAATTTTTATGGAAGAATATGAAAAGAAAAAAATAGAAAGTTGTATTTTGAATATAGAAGATATGCTTAAAGCAATAAAGAAAGAAGTACAATTAGATAAACCTCATAAATATTACATATTAGAAAAAATAGAGCCAATTTTGTTTGATGCAAAATGTATAAAGAGTATTTGTGAGGATAAGGAGTAGAGTATGAGCAAAGCAGATGAAATATTTGAAGAATTAGGGTATGAAAAAATAGTAGAACATAAATTTAAAGAACCAGATGACTATGATGATGGTGCAACAGAACTTATATTATATAGAGATGAAGTTAAGGGATTAGAAATAGAATTTTGGAATGATAGAACAATAAGTAAAACAAGTAATTATGATATAAGTTATTTAACTATGGAAGAACTACAAGCAATGAATTTAAAAGTGAAGGAGCTAAGGTGGATATGAAAGTTAAATTTATAAATATTGGTAGAAATAATATAAATTTTTCAAGAGAATGTAAAAATGAGTTGACCTATGATTGGTTATTAAAACAAGTAAAACCTTATTTATTAAGTCACAATATAGATTTTGAAGAAAATAAGAAAGGAACAATTACAGTATTTGCAGATATGCAAACTGTTGGAGAAATAGAAATATGTTAAGTAAAGAAGAAATAGAAAAAGCAAAAGGTTGGTTATCAGCATTAGATATAAAAAGCGAATTTGAAGCAATTTCAAAGGAAATAATTTTACAATACATAGACCAACTAGAACAAGAAAATAAAAGTCAAAATAAAATAATAGATGAAATGGCAGAACAATTAGTAGGATTACACAATTTATCAGAAGATGATTGTTTTATCCCACGAGAATATTCTGACATAAATGATTGTGCAAGAAAAATAAGTTGTATTGAATGTATAAAACAACATTTTGAAAAGAAAGTAGAGAAAAAATTATGTTAAAAGAAGAGGAAGAAATGTTACACGATTTTTACTGTTATGAAGTAGATGAAAATTTTAAAGATATTTTTACAGAATTTATATACGAATTAAGTCAAGTTGATTTGAGCAAAAAAACATTAGAAAATTTATATGAATTATTTATAAAAGATATGAAAATTTATTTTGAAAAGAAAGTTGAGGGAAAGTAAATGTTTAATACATATCAAGGAGGAGATGTAACAAATACCTTAAAAATAAATGCTTGTAGTGGAGGTATATATAAAACTTATAAAGAAAGTTGGTTCAAAAAATTTCATTTAGATAGTCAATTAGCAAATGAATTGTTTAATCATAATTCTTATATGAAAATAACAACAGGTGAATTTTATACTAAATTTGGGAGTATTGATTATGAACAACCAGAACATAAAACAGTTGAAGTTGTAATTCTTCAAATGATTATATGTGGTGATATGGAAGTAATTGCAGAACTAATAAAAAAAGAAGATTTTGATAAATATTTTGAAAAGAAAGTAGAGGAAAAGTAGATGGAAGATATAAGTATTTGTGTAAATACAATGTGTCAAAATAAATGTAAGAGATATTATGAATATTAGAAACCTTCGCAAATGCAAAGCTATATAAATCCTGCAAATAAATATGATAAAAATGGAAAACAAAAGCCTTGTAAGGTTAGATTGGAGGAACTATGGAATTAAAACAATTTATGAAACTATTAGGTAAAGCTAAAAAAGACAGATATGGTAATTTATATGTTGAAGAAAAAGAATTGAACAATCATGATTCTTTAACAAAAGAATTGAACAAAAATAGATGGTATTTTACATTGACTAATACAGTCTGTTCAGATTTAGTAAAAACATATGCTTGTAAAGAAAAAGCGGGATTTGAAATATATGATAGACATAGTTGGAATGATGATACTTTACAAATAAAAATAGTAAAAGAAAATAGAAAACAAGTATACGGAGGTTAACTATGAACGATATTGAAGTTGGAGAATACATAAGAACTAATCAAGGGCATATCGGAGTATTAAAAAGAATTGAATTTGATAGAAATGACAAAAGTTTAAAATGGTGCATATTTGATAAAAAAGAATTTGAAATCAATACCATAAAAGAAGAATGTGTAAATAAACCATACATAGTTAAACATTCCAAAAACATAATAGATTTAATAGAGATAAGCGACTATGTAAATGGAGAAAAAGTATTAAGAATTGATGACATTGAAAGCAAAGACAAAAAATTATTTGTAATATTCAAATTTGGAGAAACTGAACATTGTAAAATATGGAGTAATTCGGATATTAAATCAATGGTAACAAAAGAACAATTTGAACAAGTTCAATATAATATTTAGGAGGAGTTATGGAATTAGAAGAAATAGAAAATGAAATAAAAGTAACTGTGCCTTTAATAACAGAAGAAGATATAAGAAAAATAAATAATGACTTTGATGGAATTGTAGATAGATTTTCTAAAATGATTATAAAAGAAAAAGATTTAGCGATAGCACAATACATAATAAAAGAACAACAAGAGCAAATAAATGAACTAAAAAGAAATTCAATACCTAAAAAGAAAATAGAAGATAAGATAAAAGAATTAGAAAATTGCAAAATGGACATAGTGCAAAGCCCTGCTCATAATGTAAATGAAAAAATGAAAATGTTAGATAAAAACATAATTAAAAGAGAAGTTTTACAAGAATTACTGGAGGATAAATAAGTGATTAAAAATAAAAAAATGAAATTGGAAGATGCAATTACACATTTAAAGAAGATAGAAAAAGAATATAACATATACGGCGATTTAGATAATCCTGAATTTGAAGATACTAAAAAAATAGCAAAAGCTATAAACATAGTTCTTCAAGAATTAAATAATTTACAAAAAAAGAATAAAACTTTAACACAATACATTGGTACTCAAGGAATGATAAATGATTATTTAAGATATAAAAATAGTAAAAAATAGGAGGTGCAAATGAGAACTTTATTAGAACAAATAGATTCTATTAAAGCAGAGAAACAAGATCTAGAAAACAGAATAAAAAGGCTAGAAAAAGAAAAAATACCAACAGTAGCGGATAGCGTACAAGCTAGTAGTGAAGGATTTCCTTATATAAAGCATACTGTAAAAATAGAAGGATATAACAATTATAGATATATTAGGAATAGAAAAGCAAGAAATACATACAAAAAGCAAATTGAATCTAAAATACAAAAGTTAGACAAGCTAATAAATGAGTTAGAGTATGAATTAAATAAAATAGAAGATAGCGAGATTAAGCAGATTATAAGATACAAATATGAAGATAATTTAAGTTATATACAGATAGCTCATAGAATGAACCAATTAAGCAAAAAAGGATACACAGAAGATGGAATAAGAATGAAAATAAAAAGATTTTTAAAAAATTTTTAAAGTGTTCGTTTTGTTCGGTCGAAATATGTTAAAATGTTAATAAGTCAAAAAGTCATCACTCATACTAATGTGTGTGGGTAATCCCGAGATGACTAAAATATTTATTAAAAATAAAGTCCAAAAGAGTTATCTATGATACCTGGATAATTCTTTTATTTTGACTAGAATACTAAATATAATGATACTAGATAAATTATATTAGAATTTTTGAATTTTATTGTGGTTGGTTATTATTAGATGATATGTTATTGTTTTTCATGGGCACTTCCTATTATAATATATAGCTTTATTCTAGTTAAAGCATTTCAATTTGACAAATTTACATAATTATCATATAATAATTATATAAAATTTATATAAAAATTATATGAATTTTATATAAAAACTATTGAAATTTATAATTAAGTTGTATATAATTTAAATACAATATTACAATAATATTACGAAAAAATAATATTATTGTTATTGACTAAATTATTCATTATTGATAGCATAAAAAAAAGAATAAGAGCCGAAGCTCCTATTCCAATCGTTGTTTGTTTGAGGTTTGAGATTTATTATTTGGATAAATCTCAAATTTTCGTTTGGTAGATTCATATTTGAAAGAATATTTGCATTTAGAGCAAATAACAATTAAAATGCATAAACTACCGCACAAAAATTCCAACACCGATTAGCCAATTTAAAATGCTGTAAAACATTGGTGTTCTCCTCCTTCTTTTGTGTATTTGCACCTATTTCTATGTAGAAAGTTAGGTGCATAAATCAATAGTTGAATAGCTATAAATATAGTAAAACTACTAATTTATGCACCCAACTTAAGAAGGCCACAAACAACTTATGAATAATATACCAAATAAAATAATATAAAGTCAATACATATTTCGACAAAATAAAATTTTATTTTTAATTTTATTAACATAAATTAGTCTATCTTATGATAGGCTTTTTATTTTTGCCTGAAAAGGAGAAAAAATATGAGTACAGAAGAAATGATAAATAAATATAAAGAAAAGATATGCCCAGTATGTGTGCATTATGTGGATAAAGACTATCAAGAATGTAATATAACAGTAAATATAGATAATGAAGCAAATTGTATAAATTACAAATGCTCAGAATTTTGCAAGAAAGCAAAAGAAAATTAGTTTTCAACAGTTACTAACTATGTAAATATAGTTAAAGGACTGTGAAATATATGTGTTAGTGGCGGAATAGACAAGCTAAAGCTTTAGTTTGGTAAAAAGTATGAAATAATAAGCCTACTTAATAGTAGACGCAGAGTAGATAATAACAGCCCTCTGATAAAGGGAAGGTGAGTTCGTAATGCCAGTAATAGAATGTTATAGTCATAATAGGTGCAAATCCTATTCTAACACAAATTACCTATCTACCAGGAGTAAAAAAGGTCTCTGGAAATGTATTACTAAAACGGACGGCTTAGTGTCCGATTGACTAAGAGTTTAGTATACATTTTCTGTTATATGGAAATATAGCTCAATTGGTTAGAGTACTTGTCTGATAAGCGAGAGATGTAGGTTCAAGTCCTGATATTTCCACCAAAGGTACGCAACACCTTACAAGATTGCAACAACTAGATAGTGGCTATAATTGAACATATTGAAGCCTATGTTAAAACCATCAATATTGAAAATGTTTGTTATATGTTCTTTAAACAAGACAATATTGAGAAGTAGGATTGGTTTGTTGTTTTACTCCTATTGCATATCGCGGGGTGGAGTAGATGGTAGCTCATTAGTTTCTTAGGCTAAAGGTCAGTCGTTCGAGTCGACTCCCCGCTACCAGTAGAATATACAAGTCAAGTAATTACTAGCTTGTTTTGGAGAGAGTATTGTAATGCTTTCTCGTATATCGGAGTGTAGCTCAATTGGTAGAGCGCGTGTTTTGGGAACATGAGGTCATAGGTTCGAAACCTGTCGCTCCGACCAGGGGCAGTTAAAAC
>CANRPF010000073.1 GCA_947632375.1 uncultured Bacilli bacterium | reverse complement strand
AGTAACAATAACAGTTAAAACTGCAGATGGCAAATATATAGCAAGTTGTACAGTAAAGGTTTCAAAAGAAACAGTAAAAGTTGAAGGTGTAACAATTAGTGGATCAAAAGAAGTAAATGTTGGTGGAACAATAAAATTAACAGCTAAAGTAACACCAGATAATGCAACAAATAAAGATGTAAGTTGGAGTAGTAGCAATCCATCAGTTGCAAGAGTAGATCAAAATGGTAATGTTACAGGTCTAAAAGCTGGAAAAGTAACAATAACAGTAACGACTGCTGATGGAGGACATAAAGCAACATATGATATAACAGTAAATGCTACAAGTAATAATACAAACAGTTCTTCAAGTAATAAATCATCAAGTTCACAACCACAAAAACCTACAACAGTACATGTAACAAATGTAAGCATAAGTGGAGCAAGCCAAGTAAAAGTTGGTCAAAGTATACAATTAACAGCAAATGTTTCACCAAGTAATGCAACAAACAAAAGTGTAAGTTGGAGTAGTAGTAATAGTGGAGTAGCAACAGTAGATTCAAACGGAAGAGTTACAGGTAAAAGTGATGGAACAGTAACAATAACAGTAACAACAGCAGATGGAGGACATAAAGCAACACATACAGTAACAGTAAGTTCAACATATGTTATTACATTTACTAAAATACAGAAAACAACAGGAACATTTCAATATACAATAAACGTAACTAGAAATGGACAATCATTTACAGGTTATTCTGGAATAGTATATAATGGAATACCATCTCCATATAGAACAGGGCAGTATATTGAAGCAACAGAAATAGATGAAAGTATTAAAACAGCACAAATAACAGTAAATGGAGTAAAAATAACAGCAACAGTAAATTATAGATAAAGAAATAATATAAATGTAGAAAGAAGAAAGGGGATAACACATATGAAAAGTAAAGTAATAAAATTACTATCAGTATCATTTGTTATGTTTAGTTTATTATTTATCTCAAATTCAGCATATGGAAGAAGTGTAGATTCAATAGATGAACTTGGTAATTTAATAGACATAGTTAAACCAGATGTTCAATCTGCTTTTGTGGTAGGAAATTATGTGTTTACATCTATGCATGAATTAACCACAGAAGATATAATGCTTGCAGCAAGAAGTATAGATGTAATAGATAAAAATGGAAAAACAAATGAAAATGATATATATGGTGAAATGTCAATAAATCTTATTAAAAAAACATATAATGCTGAAACATTTGAGCCTGAAGGATGGATTGTAAAGAATGAAAATGCAGCAGGAAAAACAGAATTATTTAAGGATAAAAAACCAATTGAAATAAAATATATTGATTATGAATATATATTTGATAAACTTGATACTGATGCTTTATTGAATGAAAAAGCAGAAAGTATAGTAGAAAATGAATTTTATAGCGCAGAATTTAGTAAAGAAAAAAGAGAAGTAATATTTAATGTATATGATAGAAATAAAAAGAATAGTGATATTAGTTCAACTGGATTAATTAGTTCTATTGTAGATATAGTAAAAGATGAAAAAGTTGAAAAAATAACTATAAATGGAGTAGATTTCACAAAAGATGATGTAAAAGATGGTAAAACAGGACCGGATTCTAATGCTTGGAAAAAATTTGCAGAGTTGCTATGTAAATTAACAGGAAAAGGTGAAGGTGTTACAAATGATAATGCCTTAGAGCAATTTAAAGATATTACGTTAGGAAATTTAGCTGATATTGAAGATGAAATAAAATTAACAGTCACTTTAGATGATAAAGCACGTTCACAAAACTATAAAGAATCAGAAGAGTATACAATAAAATTTGTATATGAGCCACATGCTACAATAATAATAGTTCCTGATGAAGAAATAGATGGCCTAAAAACTTCATTTAACTATACTCCAGAGACTACATATAAAATAGAAAATAAAAATGGAAATTACGAATTTTCTGATCATATAACTGAACAAGAAGGCGTTACAGGTTTTGGAGAGAAACCAACTGGATTTTATTTTGCATATACAATTAAATTAGATGATGGATTAGATTTACGTAATGTTAAAGTAAAAGTACCAAAAATTCCTAGTCCAACAAGTGACGATGATTATAATATTGTAGTACCAGATTCAAGTAATGTTACAGTTTTAATGGAAGTTGAAGAAGATGAAACAATTAAGTATCGTGATATTATTGTAGAAGTTGATGGAAAGCCAACAAAAATTAGAATTGATTTTAGTAAATTAGAATTAAAAAAGAATTCAAAATCTGTAGTTGAAGATGCTAAAGATCAAGAGAAATTAAAAAGTAATTATGAATGGAATGCACCAGATAATTATGATGTAACATACGCAGCAGAAGAAGATAAAATAAAAGTAAAAGGCTTTCTTCCAATATTTGATAAAGAAGAAGCAACAAAATTCCCTTTTAAAGATGGACATAAAACAGGTTATTATATAGCATTTGCTATTAAAACAAATCATCAAAAAGAAAATGATACTACAGTTGAAATAATAGATGGAACTGAAACAATTTCATGGGGTCAAAATAATTTTGACGAAAGTAACGTTATATATATATTAAAACATCTTCATCCAGAAAATAATGATAAGACATTTACTATTGAAGTTGATATGGATGGAGACGGAACAAAATATGAGCCATATACAATTACTGTTGATTGGAGTGAATTAAAACTTCAAGTAAAGTCTGAAACAGAAATCAAATTAAGTGATCCAAGTCAAAAAGATAAACAGATTATGGATGGATGGAATTATAAAGAACCAACTGAAACTGATACTGAATTTTCATTATCAAAAGAAGGAATCTTAAAAGGAAAATTAATAGAGCAAAAATTAACAGCAGAGCCATTTGGAGAGAAAAATAAAGATGGATACTATTTTGATTTTAAATTCACATCTCCAAAAGGAGTAGATAAATCAAAAATAAAAATAGCTCAAGTTGAAGGACCTGATGTTAGTTCTAAAACAAAAAAAGAATTCAAACAATCAGAATTCGATGATGAAAATAACTTAACAATTTTATTCCGATTTGAACCAGGTACAACAGGATGTGAAACTTGCAAAGGTGAATCTACATGTAAAGGGGCATGTTGTGGCGGAAATGAAACATGTAATTGTGATAAGAAATTATATTATAAAATTGACTGGGATGGAGAAGGAAAAGACTTCTTGCCAATGATTTATGTAATAGATTATTGTGGAGTTACATTTGAAAAATCATCAATATTTACAGTTGAAGGGCTAGAAAATGAAGATGCAGGACAGTTTGATGACGATGGATGGTTTACAAAAGAAGGATATTATACAAAATTTGAAGAAGAAACACCTAATCGTTATAAAGTAACTGGTGTACTTCCAATATTTGATGATACTGAGTGGGAAGATGAAGATGATCCTTTAAGCTCTAAGGAAAATGATTATTATTTAGGTTTACTTCTTAAATTAGTTAATGCTCCAAATAATATGGGAAGTGGTCCAATAAATGAAGATACTATTAATGTTAAATTCTTCCATGATGGAGAAGATGAAAAAGATGGATTTGGTCTTAAATTAGCTGATAGTGATTTCGATAATTCAAAGGAACTTTATATTTTAAAATATTTAGTACCATCTGATGAACCTAAGGAATTTGACATTACTGTTGACTTAGATGGTGATGAAAAAGATGAATATGCACCATATACAGTAACAATAGATTATAGTGAACTTAAATTCCAAAATGAATCATTTGTTAATGGCGTCGATTTTGATATTTTATCAAAAGATGGCTTAACTGAAGGATCACAAGAAAAAATGGATTTAAATGAGTACAAATTTAACTTTGATACAATAAATGAAGTAACTGTAAAACAAAATAAAGAACAACCAGATAGAGATCCTTATAATGAAGGAATAACTGGAACAATTAAACAACAAACTTTAAAAGAAGGTACATTTAAAAATGATACAGGATACTTTGTACCTATAAAAATAGAATTTCCTAAAGTTGATTATCCAGAGTATGCAGACAAATGGATTCTTATTTTAAATACTGAAGATAAAAAAACAAAAATATATAAACCAACAGCTGAAGAATATGAACAAGGTTGGGTATTAGTATTATTTAGATTAAATGAAAATGCTACTAATGAAGAAGATAAAGTAATTAAATACTCTATCGACTTCGATGGTGAATATAACAAAGAAAACCATACTGGAGCGGATTTTGTACCATTTGAATATGAAATAAAATATGACACTTTAAATTTTAAAACTGAAAATAAAATAACATATAAATATAAAGATAATGAAGGTAATGAACAAATCGAAGAAAAAGTTGTATATGAAGGAGAAGAAGTAGAATTAAAAAAATTAGATATGAATACTGATTATCGTACATTTGATAGTTGGTATAACGAATCTGAAAATGTATCAGAAAAAGACAGTTTTACAACAGGAACAGATGAAGATGTAGAATTAACTGCACATTGGAATTTAAATGTTGAAAAATTTATGGAAGATGTTATCAATGACTTAAATAGTGATAGTACAACATATTCAGATAAATTTGACAGCTTTAAATTATCTGATGTACAAAACAATGAAGAAGGCAATGAAATAACTATAAATGTTAAAAGTGCAAATGTTCCTTTGACAGACCTTGCAAAAACAAGTATTCCTGGAACAATAGCATATCTATTGGAAAAAGGAGAAATTAAGGATATTACATTAACTGTTGATAAAGGTACTCCTAAAGTATTTAACAAAAATTATACTGCTGAAGAGGAAGGTAATGAATACAATGAAAGTGCTGAAAGAGATGAAGCTCTATTAGGCGATAAAGGAATAAAACTAAAGAAAGAAATAATTGAAGGTGCAAAAAATGCATTTGATGAAAAATTAAACAATAAAGAAGATAAAGCGACATTAGATCAATTAGAGTACGATGATAAATCATTCACTATAAAAATAGGCTCAATAGATGATACAGTAAAATTAGTAGACACAGAAGGAACGGATATAGCGGAGAAGGATAAAACTTATACATTTAAGTTTAAATCTGGTTTCGCAGTTGTAAATCAAAGACCAGCTTCTGAATTAGGAGCTAAAAATCTTGCAGAAGCAGTAAAAAGTAATAAAGATTACAGTACAGTATATGTTGATGGAGATTACACCGTAAATTCTGAAATTGATATTGAAGCTAACCATAATGTTACAATTATGCCAATAAATAGTACAAAAGGAGACCCAACTACAACAGTAAAAGTAAATGATGGCAGTGATGTAAATTATGCAGTTGATATTCAAAATGGAGACGGAACAGTAACTATTAAAGATTTAAAAATTAGTGGTGGAAAAAGAGCAGAATTAAGAATTGAAAATGAAGCTACTGTTATAGTTGACAATATTGATGTATCAGGTGATATTGATCCAAAAACATCAAAAGAAGATGAAATGAATTCAAGTATTATAGTAAAAGGTAATTTGACAGCAACAAATGTAAAAAATGAAAACGAATCTTATGCTTGCCCTACAATATCAGTCGTTACTGGTTATGCACATCCTAAAGACCCTGCTAAACCAGAGCAAGAATATCCAGATAAAACTGTGGATGGAAATGCTAAAGTTATTGCAACAGGCATGACTCAAAATAATAAATGTTGTTTAGTTGATAGAACAAGTAATTCTAAATTCCATTCAACTAAAGAAACATATTATGGTTCATTCTACTACAATGATGCAAATCATTCAAAGATTTATTATGTGGGTATAATGGATCCAAATAAAAAAGATGGACCATATGATTATATTCAAGTTTATTATTATGATGAAGTACTTAACTTAAGTTCATTAGGTTATGAAAAAAATAAAACTCCTGAAGGTGTTGATGAAGACAAGGCAGAAGAGGTAGTTGATACATTTAAAATAGGAGATAGAGAAATTCAAGGTGATGAAAAGGTTCAAGAAGTTTTAAAGAATCATGATACTACTATTATAAGTATAAAATATAAGAAAAAACCTGTAGCTGCACTTAACTTTGAAAAAGTTTCTGGATTATCAATACTTGGAAACAAAGTGTCTGGTACAATTTCAACTCAAAATGAAAATGGAAAATTTGTTATACCAGTAACATTAACCTCAGATAAATTTCAAAAAGGTGTATCTACAGTAGAAGTTACAGATCCTAATAGGATTAAACAAACATACAAATATGATGAAGAAAATGAAGAAGGAATTGTAACAGTAAGTGATGTAAAAACTCTAAAATTGAATTTAGAAGCTATTAAGTCTTCAAGAATAACATCTGATAAAGGAAAAGTATATGAAATTACAGTAGATGTTGATGGTGTTGGTGAACAATATCAACCAGAAACTTATACAATTGATTATAATGCTGTAGAAACTCTTGAAGAAAAAATTAATACAGCAGCAGAAAATACACTAAATGCAAATAGCTTTACTGTAAAAAAGAATAATAAAATAAATGGTTATACCGAAGCATTTACTTATCAATATAATAAAAATGATGGATTAACACATTTAACATCAGATAATGGTGATAATGTAGAAGAATATACTTTCGCATTAAAATATGCTGGAATAGAAGATGAGAATAGAACATCTAGTGTAGTTGTAAGCAAAGCAACTGCAGAAGAAGATGGCAGAGAAAATTTAACAAAAGACGGAGAAGTATATAAAGCAAAAGATGGAAAGATATATATTAATGATTGGGTATATATGCATCCTCTACAAGTAGGTCGTGCTATTCATGAAATTACAATGTTAACAGATGTAATGAAAGATAGCAAAACTTCTATAAACGCTATTGATACAGTAGAAGCAGTTGAAGGAAAAGAACAAACTTATAAAGTAAAATTAAACGGAGAAAAATATACTGACTG
>CANRPF010000072.1 GCA_947632375.1 uncultured Bacilli bacterium | reverse complement strand
TTACAAGATAAAGTTGAATATTGGATAAGTTATTTCAAAAATTTAAATTATGAAATTCTTGATTATCCTAAATATACGAAACCATCTGAATATGAAAAGATTTTACCAACAATTTATAAAAATTTTTATACAGCATTAGAAAATACTGATGTTTATTTTCTAATGAATGAAGAGAAAAATGGAATTAAAGGTTATATTGGCGCAAGTTCAATAGCAGAACTTACTTATGTTGTTATATTAAATTTAATTCACAATAAAAATATTGAAATATATATTTTAAATATGCCAAGCAAAGAAGTATCTTCCTATGATGAAGTTAATTTTTGGGTAAATATGGGTTGGATTAAACTTTTTGATAAAGGAAAAATGAAAAATGAATGATATAGAGGAAAGAGATATTAAATTAAAAAAAATATATGATAGTGCTTATAAATTTCTAATTGAAATATGTCCTAAAGAAATAAAAGATTTAAATATGTATTTTAATGTAGAAAAGAATTTTAAAAGTAAAAAAGATATTTTGTATAGATTATTATTATCTTTACAAAATAGACAAAGATCATCAAATGTTATAGGCTTAGAAAGAAAAGAACGAATTGATATATTTGATAATATTTTATTTCATTATGATAGTAAAAAAATATTAAGTAATTATAATGCTGATAGTTTATTTGATAAATTTGATAATAATTTTGTAATAAAAAATAAAGAAAGTAGAAATAATTTATGGAAATTATATGCTAAATCAGTTATATCAGCTTGTGAATTTATAGAAAAATTTGAAGATGAAAAAGAGTTTGATGAATTTGCAAAAATATTCAGCTATAATTCTTTTTCTTCTGCAGCTTTACCAATGTTATTAGAAAAAGAAATAATTGGGTTAGGGTTTCCACTCGCTTGTGACTTTTTAAAAGAATTAGGCTTTAAAGAATATCCAAAACCAGATGTACATATTAAAGATATATTTGCAGCCTTTAACTTGTGTGATAAAAAAGACTATGAAGTTTATAAAACTGTTATAGAAATGGCTAATATTGTTAATGAAAGTCCTTATAAAGTAGATAAAATATTTTGGTTAATAGGTTCAGGTAATTTTTATTTAGATAATATTAATATTGGTAGAAATAAAGAAAAATTTATAAATAAAGTACTAAATGATTTAAATATAGGTTAAAAATGAGAAAGTTAAATATTGTAAGTGGTAATATATTTGATTACTTAGAAAATAAAGATTTAATAGTTAATAGCAATAATAAATATATGATGTGTGGTAGTGGTGTATGTTCTGCAATATATAAAAAAGCTAATAAAGAATTATTAGAAAATTACTGTAAAAATAAATATAAAGAATATATGAAAGTTAATGAAATTAGATTTACTCCTGGATTTAGTTTAGGAATAGATATTTTACATATATATTGCCCAAAATTTTACGAAAGTAATTATCCTTTATTAGATTTATTAAAAAGTTATGAAAATATATTTAAATCTGCAAAAGATAACGGATACAAAAATATTATTAGTGTAAGTATAGGTACAGGAATACATGGATATAAACATAATGAAATAGCAAAAGAAATAGTAAAAAAATTAAATGAGTTAGTAAATATTTATAATATAAATTTTACATTAGTATTACCAAATGAAGAAATAAAAAAATTATATATAAAAAACGATTAAATCGTTTTTATTTTGTTAAAATTATCTATATAATAATTAATTCTTTCTATTAATAAACCAATATGGTATCCATCTACAAATCCATGATTAGCACATATCATTAAATTTATATAACATCTATCATTAGTTAATTCAAATTTATCCCATATCATTTGAGGCGTTGATATATTTTTATCAAATGGAGGTACTAAACTTGTAAATTTAAACCAAGGAGTACAAGAAAACCATATTTCCATTTCTTGAGTTCTTTTAATAGATTTATGAAGTGTAGTAGCTTCATTTTCAACTTCTTTAAATAATTTTATATATTTATCATAATCTTTTTCAAAAACAAAATTAGAAAAAACTATATTATTATTATCTAATTTATGAACGAAAGAAGGATTAATATAATCATATTTATATATTTTTCCATCTTCTAATTGATATTTAAATTCTTCTATATCATTTATTGCCATACATAGTACGTAGCTAATACTAGCATAATAATTTTTATGTATTTTACAATAATTATATATATTTGTTATATCAATTTTTGTTGTTAAAAATATAAAAGGATTATCTCTTTCATTATATTGATCAAATAATTCTTGTCTTAAAAAATTTTTTACTTCTTTTTTCATAATATCTCCTAAATTATATTATATCTAAAAATAATATAAAAATATAGAAAAATATGATAATATTCAAATAGGTGAAGTAGTATGCAAATATATGATATTAATAAAACAGATAAAGTTACAACATATAAAAAAAGTACATATAATGGTCCAATTTCAAGTAGTGTAGGTGTTATAGCAGGCTTTATTTTTACATTAATAGGAATTGTAGTAGGAATTTTTTATTTAATGTCATATTTACAATATTTTAAAACAAAAGATTATATTGAAATAGATGCAACTATTGTAAGAAAATATGAAAAAGATAATATAGATTATTGGACTTTAAATTATATAGTTGATGGAAAACTATATACAAAAGAATCTATATTAGCAATTGGAACACCAGATAATGATAAAGTAAAAATATATTATAATCCTAATGATTATACTGATATAATTTGAGGAGATAGAAAACCTGATATATTTATATTACTTATAGCATTATTCTTTGGATTATGTGGAGTTACAACTATATCATTAAACGTTAGAAGAATATTGCATTTCTTTAATCCAAGAAAATATGAAAGAGTAGATGATTCTGTAAGTGTTGGTGTAGGCACAGGCAATTTTAATGATTTAGATGATTTAGAAGATATTAAAGAAGGACATTCTAAAGGAATAAGATTTTAAAAGACAGTAATGTCTTTTTTTGTATGATAATTAAAAGAAGTCACATGATAATAAAGAGGACATTATGAATAATTTAAATAAATATAATAAAAAAAGAAATTTTGATAAAACTTTAGAACCTAAAGGTAAAATAGGAAAAAGTAATAAAAAATTAAGATTTGTAATACAACATCATATCGCTAGAAAAGATCACTATGATTTAAGATTAGAATATAATGGTGTTTTAAAAAGTTGGGCTATACCTAAAGGACCATCATATAATTATAAAGATAAAAGACTTGCAATAATGGTAGAAGATCATCCAATAGAATATAGAAATTTTGAAGGAAATATTCCAAAAGGAGAATATGGAGCTGGAGTAGTATTGTTATGGGATGAAGGCTATTATGTTTCAAAAGAAGATTTAAATAAATCTATTAAGAAAGGAATAATTAAATTAGAATTTTTTGGTACTAGATTAAAAGGTTTATTTACTTTAATATATTTAAAAGATAATAATTGGTTATTAATAAAAGAAAAAGATAATATAAAAGGATATAAAGATATAAATAAATTTAATAAAAGTATTAGAACTAATAGAACTATGAAAGAAATAGAAAAAAATATAGATATTAATATAGAAATAAGTAATCCAGATAAAATAATTGCAACTAATCCTAAATTAACTAAAATAGATATAGTTAATTATTATAAAAAAGTATATTCTAAAATGTTTCCTTATTTAGAAAAACGTTTAATTTCTACTATAAGAAGTCCTGAAGGTAATAATGGAGTAAGTTTTTTTAAAAAACATTTTATTAAACAAGAAGGATTAGGTAAAAAATTAATAGGAAAAGAAACTAAAAATGATTATTACTATATTAAAGATATAAATGGATTAATTAAAGAAGTTCAAATGAATGGATATGAATTTCATATATGGGGTTGTACTATTAATAATATTAATCATCCTGATATTATGGTATTTGATTTAGATCCTGATGATAATTTAAAACTAAAAGATATTAGAAATGGAGTAAAAGATTTAAAAAGTATATTAGATGAATTAGGATTAGTATCTTTTTTAAAAACTAGTGGAGGTAAAGGATATCATATATTAGTTCCAATAAAATCTATAAAAAGTTGGAAAAAATTAGAAACTATTTCTAAAAACATTTCTAAATTAATGGAAACTAAATGGCCAGATAAATATACAACAAATATTAGAAAAAAATTAAGAAAAAATAAAATATATATAGACTTTCTAAGAAATAAAAAAAGTGCAACATTTGTTGCACCATATTCACTTAGAATTAGAAACAAAATAACAGTATCTATGCCTATTAAATGGAGTGAATTAGAAAAAATTAAACCAGATGGAATTAATATAGATATGGCTTTAAAAAGACTAAAAAGAAAAGATCCTTGGGAAAACTTTTTTAAAATAGACCAATAATTAATATTTACTCATATAATCATTTGCAGTATCTAAAATTAATTTCTTTCTTTTAATATCATTTTGATTATCAGGATAATACATATTTAAATAAAGTTCTAACCAATTTGGTGTTAATAAACTAAAATCATCCATATCATAAATAAAACCTACATGAGACATAAAATGTCTATTAGCATCATATATAACTCCTTCTTTTTTTCTATTTATAGATTTACAAGAAGTTAATTCTTCAAATGTAGCATCTCCAATATGTGTCTTAGCAAGTTCATCCAAAGTAATACCGATTACTGTTGACATATCTTCATAAAGAAATGAATTCATAATAGAACTTTTATCTATTAACCTTATATCTTTAACTATATCTCTATCAAAATCTGTTTTAATAATACTTTCTGGTACTACTAATGAAGAATGATTTTGAACACAGTCTCTTATAAAATATCCATATTTTTTAATAATATCTTTATCTAAAAAATCATTTATATGATCCTTTGGAGTAATTTCATCGCCTGCTATTAAATAATGAGCTCCAATAGAAGAATGATCCATTTTTCCTTTAAAGACTTCTTTATCTGATAGGCCAATTATTTCATCTATTCTTCCTATATCATGTAATATTCCAATTAAAGTTAAAAGAATACTTTTTTCTCTATCATATTCTTTATTTTCAGCTCTTTTTATACATAAAGCTGGAACATCTAACATATGTTTAAATTTTCTATTTGCAGTACGTATTTTTTTATCAATAGATAATCTTTCTTCTTCAGTTTTTGCATTTTGATACATAATAGTTAATACAGAATATTTTTCTATTGTATATTTTATTAACTTATTTAATGCTAATTCTACTTCATCATATTTTTTTTCATTTATTAAATTTCTTAATCTTTCTAAATATTCTTTATCTATAATAAATTGTTTTTCCATTTTCTTCTCCTTAATAAATTGTATTATATAATAGTTAAATATTTAATTCAAGAAATTTATTATATCTATTTATTATTAAATTCATTTCTAATTCTAATTATTTCTCTTTTAATTCTTTCTAATTCTTCTATTATTTGATTATTAGATGGGGTATTTTGTTGAGATACTGTCATATTTTGTGCACCTATAGTAAGTAAAGTTTGTCCAATTTGTTCAAAGAAATTTCCCATAGAATTTTGTTGGTTTGCAGTTAAAAATGGTGCAATACCAAATCCAACTAAACATGCAATTAGTGTAAATTCATATGGATTTAAAGAATAAATCCAATTGGATAATCCTTTAAAATCTTGATTAAGAAAATCATTAAATGCTTTATTATCCATAGTTTATTCCTCATATAAATATATGTTTTATTAACTATATAAAATAATAAAAAAATGTATTATAATTTATATGGTGAAATATATGAATACTTATCTTTTTTCTATAAAAACTGCAATTATAGTATTTCCAATTATAGCATTTATAATTACATTACCATTTATGATATATAATTATAATAAATATGGTTCTATAAATAAATTAAGAACATTAATAATATATTCTTTTGTATTATATTTATTATGTGCTTATTTTTTAGTAATACTACCATTACCATCTAAAGAATACGTAAGTACATTAAAAACTCCTAGATATCAATTAGAATTATTTAGATTTATAAAAGATTTTATAAATTATTCTGGCTTTAAAATAAATAATATAAATACATATAATATAGCTCTAAAAAGTCCATTATTTTATCAACCACTATATAATATAATACTAACTATACCATTTGGAATATATTTAAGATATTATTATAAATGTAATTTATTAAAAACAATAATGTTATCATTTTTATTATCTTTATTCTTTGAAGTAACACAAATAACAGGATTATATGGAATATATTCAAGAAATTATAGATTATTTGACGTAGATGATTTATTATTAAATACATTTGGAGGAATAATAGGATATTTATTAAGTGGTTTATTTATAAAAATATTACCTAGTAGAGATAATATAGATGAAAAATCTTATGAAGAAGGTAAAAAAGTAAGTGGTATAAGAAGATTATTTACATATTTTATAGATCAATTCTTTTCTTTATTATTATTTTTATTCTTAAATATAATATTAATATTTAAAAATTATATAAATAACTTCTTAGAAATATTTATAATTTATATAATATGTAATTATATTATTTATGTAATAGTGCCTCTAATATATGGTAAAACAATAGGAAAGAGTATAACAAAACTATCTATAAGAAATAAAAATACAAAATTACATAGAATATTTTTAAGATGTAATTTACAATTTATATATTTAAATATAATACCATTAATTATAATAATACTTGCAATAAATGGAATAATGTTTAGTTTTATAGCTCTTCTAATATACATAATATTTATATTTATAGATATATATAAATTACTTTCAAATAAAGAACTATGGTATGAAAAAGTAACTAAAACAAAAAATATAAGTACAGTAATAAAAGAAATAACCCCAACTATTTGATGGGGTATTTTTATTCCAATTTATGACATAATAAATATGAAGATAGCAAAGAGTTATCGCAATTCTTTTTTCATTGAAAAAAGACATTTAATAAATATTTATTAAA
>CANRPF010000071.1 GCA_947632375.1 uncultured Bacilli bacterium | reverse complement strand
TGTAAATCAAAATCAAAATTTAATTGTTTCGGAGATAGTTTAACAGAAAAAGTATTAAATACTTATGTAAATGCAACGAAAAAAGATATTTTAGAAATATTAGAAAGAGGTAAAAATGTTAATAGTAAATAAAACAGATTTATCTTATAAGTGTTTAGGTAATATAATAGACCAATTAATTGAAATGTGTTCTGGTGATACTTTCTATTATGGCAAGATGGAATATACAACTTTTGAAATAGAAAACAATAGAGTAATACAAGTAGAAATACATTATTTAAAAAGATATACAAAATTTATATTTTGGGAAAGAGGAAGTGAAATAAAATGAAATTAGAAAAAGAAGTTTATATTGGAAATGTATATTACACTGAATATCGTGATGGAAAATATGATTTAAATTTTAATTGTATAGTTTCTAATAGTTTAAGTGAAAAAGAAAAAAAGATATTTGACAAATTGCAAGAAAAATTAAAAGTAAGACTAACATTAGAAGTAGAAGAACCAATACTTGATGAAGAAGAAAGAAAATATTTAAGCGATGTTATTAGACCTTTTAGAGATAGAGTAGATTGTATTAGAAAAATGAATAACTCGGAAGGAGATTATATTACAATATATTTAAAAACGGATTATTTTTGTTTACCATATTTTCAAAAAGAAACAATGTACAAAGGCTTAGAATTAGATAAAGAATATACATTAGAGGACTTAGGATTATGAAAGAAACTATTGGAATTGATTATGAAAAAGAATATTTAAAATTGTCTTTAGAAAATAATAATTTAAGAAAAGAAAATGAAGAATTAAAAGAAACTGTGTTAGCTATGGCTAAAACGTATATTACAATTGATAAATTAAATGATATTATCAGAAATATTGAAAAAGAATTAAGAACTCTTAATAAAAGAAAATAATTATTATAAGATAGGAGGTAAACAAAATGACAAAAGATGAATTTAAAGCTAAATTACAAATGGTTTATGTAGGCGATAGAAATGCTTTTAATGAATTAATAGGTGTTTATGATAATTTATTACAAAAAATTGATAAAACAATAGAATTAATACATTCAATATTAGAAAATCCAGAAGCTTATAGTGGGAAAGATAATGTTAATAATTTATTATCAATTTTAAAAGGTGAGGAAGTGAAGTAAATATGCTAAAAATAAATTTAGTTGATGTGGAGGAGTAAATGATTATAGAAATTAAGGAGGATAGTAATGGATAAAAATTTTTTGATTTCTCAAATAAGAAATTGTGTAGCAATAATCTGTTTTACAATTTTAGCTTTATCATTTAAGCATTGGTGGATAACGCTTTTTTCAATATTGTTTTTTATAAAATATGACAATAATAAATAGGAGGCGAAGTGTATGTTTACTATACATAGCTATACTGATACACGATGCGAATTAGAAATAGCTAAACATAGGCTAAGATTGTTAACAGATAAAAAAGAAAAGCTATATTGTAACTATTTTCCTATTACTTCTAAATTAAAAGAGATTACCGTAGACGAAGAAATAGAAAATGATGGTAAAATGGCAGCTTATTTACATGAATTGCACGAAAAGGATATTGGAACTGGTAAATCTTTGGCGGAAGAATTAATATATCAACAACAAATAGTTAATAAATTACAAGGATATTTAAACGATATGAGTGAAAGTCTTAGTAAAATGAGTGGTATAGAATATCGGTTATATTATGACATTATAGTAAATGGCACTAGAATTTCTAAAGCTATTGAAAAGATAGCAAACGAGACTGATAAAGATACTCAAACAATATGGAAAAATTATTATCGTAAGATAAAAAAAGAAGTTAAAAAAGTAATTAGATTTAGTAGTGAAAATTATAAATGATATACAGTGAAAATACAGTAAATTTAATGATAATATGTATAGTGTAAGATTATGAAAAAGGACAATAAGCATGTCCTTTTTTGTATGAATAAAAGGAGGATTTATTATGGAAATTATTGAAGTAACACCTGATAAAGACGGAAAAATATTTATTACACTATACGGCACAAAATATCAGATTGTAGTAAAAGAAGAACCAAAACCGGCTAAGAAACCGGCAAAAGCAACAGAAGAAGACTAACTTGCTAAAGGAGGTGTGTGGTTGTGGCTATGAAAGATATTAAACCATATAAAGTAGGCGATAAACTGACACCTAAGCAGCAAATGTGGATTGATGAGTATATCAAGTGCGATAATCTTGCAGAAGCAACAATTAGAGCTGGTTATACTTGTAAAAATCCTAGAGCTATGGGTTATCAAAATAGTATTAAATTTAAAGAACTATTAGAGGCTCGTAGACTTGAAATAAACAAGTCTATCAACAACAACAATATAGCCAGTCTCGAAGATATATTTGAATTTTGGACTAGGATATTTAAAAGTGAAAGACAAGAAACCAAAGACCGGCTTAAAGCCAGTGAGCTTTTGGCTAAGGCTAAAGGTGGTTTTGTTGAGAAGCGAGAAGTTAAAGTTGTTGATACTGACTGGTTTATTGAGGAGTAATTTTAGTGGCTAAGAAACTAAATCCGGCAATATTCAACGATTGGGTTTATAAAAATATAAATGACTATTCTCATCGTATAGAAGTATATGTTGGTGGAGCTGGTAGTGGTAAATCTTATGGTGCAACACAAAAGGTTTTGCTCAAAGCCTTAAAGTATAAACGTAATGTATTGGTGATAAGAAAAATACAACGTACAATAAAACACTCGATTTGGTCACTTATGATAACTCATTTACGCAATAGTGGTTATTATGACCAATGTCGAATAAATAGAAGTGATTTTGAAATAGAACTTCCTAATGGTTCTATTTTTATATTTAAAGGTTTAGATGATGAAGAAAAAATCAAATCTATTGATGGTATTACCGATATAGTAGTCGAAGAAGCTACGGAACTTACAGAAGATGAATTTACACAGTTAAATTTACGTCTTAGAGCTTTGGTTGATTTTCCACAAATATATTTGATGTTCAACCCTATATCTAAAAAGAATTGGGTATATGAATATTTTTTTACTGGTGAGATACCATTAAATACGATAGTTATTAAAACGACATACAAAAATAATAAGTTCTTGAGTCCAGAATATGTTGCAGAACTAGAAAGATTGCAATATCGTAACCCGGCTTATTACCGTATTTATACCTTAGGCGAATTTGCTACTTTGGATAAACTAGTATTTAGTACATATACAACTAAGATTATTAGTGAACGGGAAATAAGCGGTTTAAAAAGATGGATAGGATTAGACTTCGGTTATATTAATGACCCATCTGCTATCGTATGGGGTTATATAGATACTATCAAAAAGAAAATCTATGTTACTGGCGAATATGTACGTAAAGGTATGAAAAACGATGAAATTGCTGAAACAATGTTAGATTTAGGACTGTCAAAAGATAAATCTTATGGTGATAGTGCTGAACGTAAAAGTATCGACGAGATTAAGGATAAAGGCATTAATATAGAGCCTACTGAAAAAGGTAAAGGTTCTATTATTCATGGAATCCAATGGATACAACAGTATGAGTTGATAGTAGATGAACGTTGCTATAAAGTAATCGAAGAATTAGAAAACTATACCTGGAAAAAAGATAAAAAAACTGGTGAGTATATTAATGAGCCGGTCGATACATTTAACCATACAATAGATGCTATTAGATATGGATTAAATAAATATATTAAAGGAATAAAAACACCAAAGGTTTATATGAAACCTGGAGGTCTATAGGAGGGGTAAATATGACATTAACTGATGTTGGAGTAATTACAATAATCACGATAATTATTGTTTTTATTGTTAAAAATTTTACAGAAAGGAAGAAATGAAATGTACACATTACCGAAAGATACTAAAATAACTAATCAAATTTTAAATGATGTTATTGAATACAATGAGAAGTTTACAGACAGATTTAAAAAATTAGGTGAATATTATTTGGGTAAACATGCTATATTTAATCGTCAAAAAGAAGATAACGGTGCTAAAAACAATAAAGTAATGGTAAACCACGCTAAATATATAACGGATACTAATGTAGGTTATTTACTTGGCAATCCTGTTGATTATCAAGTAGGAAAAGATGAAGAAAAAGGTGAACCACTCTACGATATTCAACCAGTACTAGACGCATATAAAAAGCAAACTATTAATGACTTAGATAGCGAACTTGCTAAAGATATATCTATTTTTGGTATGCAATATGAATATGTATATGCTGATAGTAATGCTGAACCCAAAAGTTGTGAAATTGATAACTGTAATGCAATTATAGTGTATGACGATACGGTGGAACACAATAAGCTTTTTGGTCTTATCTATAGACCTATAAATAAAGGTGATAGTTTCAAGTATTGGGAAATAATATATTGTGATAAAACTGAAATTCGTACATACAAATCATATAGTAAGAGTTTACAACAAGTGGGAAAAAGTGAACCCCATGCCTTTGGTGACGTACCTTTAATACAATATAAAAACAATCCGGAAGTATTAGGCGACTTTGAACCTGTAATAAGCTTGATTGATGCTTATAATCTATTACAAAGCGATAGAGTTAACGATAAAGAACAATTAGTTGATGCTATTCTTTGCATGTATGGTATAGATTTTGACGACGAGCAAGCTGAGATGTTAAAATCGAGTCGTATGTTAGCTGATATTCCGACAGATGGTAAAGTTGAATATCTAGTTAAAACTTTACAAGAGGGTGATGTTGATATATTGAGACAAAATCTCGAAAACGATATTCATAAAATATCAATGGTTCCTAATATGAGTGATGAGAATTTTGTCGGCAATGCAAGCGGTGTTGCTATTCGTTATAAATTATTAGCGTTTGAACAAAATATAAAAAATAAAGAACGCTATATGGAAAAAGGTTTGATGGAAAGATTTAAGTTATATAATCATTTCCTAGCTACTAAATCATTAATGGAAGAAATTCCAATTGAAGAAGTAGATGCGGTGTTCAAACGTAACTTACCAAGCAATGATTATGAAATATCACAAATGATAAATAATTTAAGCGATTATTTATGCGCCGAGACGTTGGTAAGCCAGTTATCGTTTGTTAAAAATGCCAATGAAGAAGTAGAGTTAAAGAAAATTGAAGATGAAAGCAATCCGCCTGACCCATATAGTACGGCGTTTGCAAATAACGAAATTGAAGATGCTAACAATCAATTATTCTCTACCAATGACGAATCGATTGAACAATCAAAGGAATAGAATATGGCTAAATCTTCTAGTTATTGGGATAAACGAGCATTGAATCGCCTTAGTGATGCTGAAAAAACTGGCGAAACTTATACTAAACGAATAAAAAATATATATAATCAAGCGTTTAAAAATATTCAAAGGGATATCGAAGACGTATATAGAAACTATTCTAAAGATACAGGCATAGATGTTGAAAAACTAAAAAGTTTACTAAGTAAAAAAGAAACTGATAAAATGTGGAAAACTTTAAAACGTCAAGGCTTAGATAAATATATTAAAGATAATTATAAATCAAGAATATCTAGATTAGAGCAGATACAAGCTCAAATATACGCTAAAGCGAAATTAATTTATCCCCAGGAAGAATTACAACAGACGATGTGTTATAAAGGTGTAATAAATGATAGTTATTATAAAGCTGTTTATGATACTCAAATGGGAACGGGATATGATTTTAGTTTTCATAAAATAGATAATAAACTGATAAATAGTTTGTTAAGTGAAAATTGGAGCGGTGGCAATTATAGTAATCGAATATGGGGTAATACTGACATATTAGCTAATAATATTAGTTCAATTATCGGTGGCGCGTTATCAAGCGGTCAAGATATTGAGAAAACAACTAGACAACTTCGTGAAAGATTTAATGTTGCTAAGTATTATGCTGAACGTTTAGTTAGAACCGAAACAAATCATTTTAATAATCTAGCTGATGCAATGGCCTACGAAGAAATGGGTGTAGATAAATATGTTTTTGTTGCTACTTTAGATAGTAGAACAAGTGAAATATGCCAAGCAATGGATAATAAAGTATTCAAGTATAGCGAACGTGAAGATGGAGTAAATTATCCCCCATTGCACCCTAATTGCCGAAGTAAAACAAGGGGTTATCTAGATGAAGAAGCAGAAAAAAATTTAAAACGTAGAGCAAGAAATCCTTATACTGGAAAAAATGAGATTATTAACAATATTAGTTATAAAAAATGGGCTAAAGAAAATGGTTTAATAAAACCAGCGACAATAAATAGTAAAAATACAGTATTAAATAAACGTTTAGGCTTCGTTGATGAAAGTGCAACTTTGACATTTATACCGGAAAAAAGTATAATAACAAATACAAAAGTTATTGCCGGTGCTAATGTTAAATCAAAATTTAGAAACGCCGAAAAATATGCGGAAACTTATGGTGGCGATGCTAAAGATTACAGTAAGGTCGCCGGAAAGATTGAAAGCTCAAAATACATATTCGATATCCATTTTGTAACTGATAATAAAGGTAATGAATACGATTTTAAAATAAAAAATAGAACATTAAAAGGTGATAAAAAATGATAGGAAAAATTAAATATATTGGCAAATCTTTTGGTGTCGAGCAATTAACCAATGGTAAAGTGTACGATGTACTTGCTATTGAATATCCGTTTGTTCGAATAATAGATGATAGTGGCGAGAGTTATTTATATTCTATTATTAAACCAAGCTCATTAAGCAATCCTAATTTATCGGGCAAATGGATTATTGTAGATGACCCTAAAGAAGAATTAAAAAAATATATAGACGCAAAATAGAGCGTCTTTTTTAATGGAAATCTCACTATTGTTTTTCTCTTTCTTGTTATTTACCCCCTAACAAATAGCTTATAATTCTATGGTGTGAGACAAGTAACTCATATGAGGTTTAGGAGTTACATTTCAAAGTGGTATAAATAGGACATTTAATAATGTCTTATTTTTATACAAAAAATTAGCCGAGAGGCGTAAAACCGATAGGAGGAGGTTAT
>CANRPF010000070.1 GCA_947632375.1 uncultured Bacilli bacterium | reverse complement strand
AAAAAGAGGTATGTAAAATGGATTATCAAAGTAGATATGACGAACTAGATGAAATTATAAGCTCAATTAATATTTTAGTAGATAGTATAACAGATAAGGACTACATAGACAGATTAAATGAAATTAAATTTGATGCACAAAACGAATTAGATGAGGTGTCAGACAAATTGCAAGAAGAATATGACAGAGAAGAAAGACAAAGGGAAAAAGAATATTGGGAAGGAGTGATTTAATGGAATATAAGGATATTGAAAAAGTAAATAGTGAAATAAAACCAATGGATATCAAAGGAAAAAGTTATTCACCTGTTAGTGAGAGAATTTTAGCATTTAGAAAGTTAAATCCAAACGGAAGAATTTTAACTGAAATAATAGATAAAACAGAAAATGATGTAACAATGAAAGCTACAATACTTGATAATGATTTGAAAGAATTAGCTACTGGATATGCAAGTGAAACAAAAAAAGGTTTAGTAAATAGCATCTCTATGTTAGAAAATTGTGAAACATCAGCAATAGGAAGAGCATTAGGCTTTTGTGGATTTGGAATCGATAATGGAATAGCAAGTGGACAAGATATGGAGAAGTTAGAACAATTTAAGTTAAAAAATAAAAAAGAAGAAATTTACACAAATATGTTTATTTCGTATGAAGAAGCAATAAAAATTGTAAAGCTATGTATTAATGATTTATGTAGGAAACAAGGTATTGTTGTCTCTGATTTATCAACAATTATTAATAAAGAGCTATGGTCTACGTTAGAAGAATTAAACTTACAACAGTTAAGAAGGTTAGAAGGGGAATTAGTACAAATTAATAATACAAAGCATAAATGGCATGAAGAATTATACAATAAAAATTCAAAAATAAAAAATGTTGTACCAGAAAATCAAGAAGTCATTTATAAATCAAGTAGTTATTTATTTGGAAAAGAAGCCTTAAAACAAGCAGGAGAAGATGAACTTTTAAAAAGTAAAATTATTGATAGTTATATAGAGTTGGGAACTGATTTAACAAAAGTAATAGAGTAGGTGTCAAATGGTAGGAACGATAGAACAAGTAATTCAATTTTTATTTAAACAAGATAAAACAAAGAAGTATGAAGTAAAAGAATATAAACAAAAAAGGTCATTAGATAGTAATTCATATGCTTGGGTTTTACTAGGAAAATTGCAAGACAAACTACATATACCAAAAGAAGAGATATATCGAGATTTAATAAAAAACATAGGTAGTTATGAAATAATTCCTGTAAAGAATGAGGCAGTTGAAAAGTTTAGACAAGCGTGGAGTAAAAACGGTTTAGGTTGGATTACTGAAACTATGAAAAGTAAGTTAGAGGGATTTACAAATGTAATAACTTATTATGGTTCAAGTAGTTATAATACAGCAGAGATGACTAAATTGATTGATTTAATAGTACAAGAATGTAAACAACTAGGAATAGAAACTAAAACACCAGAAGAATTAAGAAGTTTATTAGATAGTTGGGAATCTGGCACTAATAGAAGCTAAAAAACAAAAGTGAGTAAGGAAAAGATAGTTTGTTAGTGCCAAGACCCCCATATAAAAGGAGCAATAATGATAGTAACAGATTTAAGTAATAGTTTTAATCCAGTACATAAACAAAAAATAAAAAAGCATATAACAGAAACAGTATTAGATAAAACATACAAAGCAGTGTTTGAAAGAGATAAAGGCAGATGTCAATTATGTGGAATGTTTTTACATTTAGAATTACATCACATAAAAGGTAGGGGAAAAAATTTAACGAACAACATTGATAACTGCATTATGCTTTGTCACGATTGTCATCATAATATAGTACATAAAAACCAAAAAAAATATAGACCAATTTTAATTGGAATAATAGAGAGAAAAAAGAACAACAGATGTTAAAAATAAGTTTTAGTTCTTTAATTATACAAAATGCGGTGGCGGAATAGACATATCTAGTTTGATATTAGATATGGTAAAACTAAACGGCGGTATGAGACCTATCGCTGAATGGTAATAGTAGACGCAAGGGTTAAACGCGTATAATAAAAAAATACGAGAGCTGTAAAGAGATAGGCTGGTAACCGAGTTCAGACTGATATGCAAGGTGCAAATCCTTGTCCGCATTACTAAAAATATAAGGAGGAAAAAATGCAAGAAACAATTATAGTAGCAGGCGTAATTAACGCAACAGGAAAAATGCTTTATTGGAAAAGTAATGATGGTTTAAGTGTTGGAGATTATGCAATAGTAGAAAATGCAAATGGATATGACTTAATTAAAGTTGTAGGCATAGTTATTACTGAAAAGAATTTAGTAAAAAACTTTTCTAAAACCTCATATGAATATATGAAAGAAACCAAAGGAAAGGTAGAAATAAAAGGAAATCAACACTAAAAAAGTACAAAATAGTTTATTGTTTTTTACGAAAGGAGAAAGAGAATGGCTCAAAAGAGAATGTTTAACAATTCAGTAATTGGTAGTGATGAATTTTTAGAAATGCCTGATAGTTCTCAAAATTTATATTTCCATTTATCTATGCAAGCTGATGATGATGGATTTGTAGACAATTGGAAATCAATAATGAGAATGACAGGAAAAAAAGAAGATGATTTAAAGATACTAATTACAAAATCTTTTGTCATTCCTTTTGATACAGGTGTATTAGTAATACGACATTGGAGATTAAATAATTATATACAAAAGGATAGGTATAAAGATACGATACATAAGGAAGAAAAAGCCTTATTAACAACAGATGAAAACAATGTATACAATTTGTATACAAACTGTATACGCAGTATAGATAAGAATAGTATAGATAAGAACAGTATAGATAAGAATAGAATAGAGAATATATATGGCCAACCGCTAGACGAAAAAACTGAAATTTTGGAAGCATGGGAAACACAATTTAATGATTTTTATGAAAAATATCCAAGAAAAGTAAAAAAACAAGATGTAAAGAAATGGTTTAAAAAAAATAGACCGTCGAATGAATTGTTTAGTTCTATGATGAATAGTTTGGAACAATTTAGGGCCAGTAAGGACTGGCAAAAAGACGGAGGACAATATATCCCATATCCTTCTACTTGGTTAAACCAAAAAAGATGGGAAGATAAAGACATAAACCAAAGCCAACCCATGTCAGCATTACAAAAGGCTTGGAATCAGGAGGGGAAAAAATGACAAGACAAGAAACAGTAGTAGTATTAACATTACTTGCAGGTAATTATGAAAGTTTTGCAAAAAGAACCGAAACAGATGAGCAAGTAAAAATAATGTTGGATACATGGCAAGAATGTTTAGGGGACTTAGATTATAACCTAGTATTGCAAGCAGTAAAGAAAACGATAATTGAAAGCCCATATCCACCTACTATTCATGATATTAGAAAAAATGCAATAAACATGATTAATCCAACAATGCAAAGAACAGCTATTGAAGCATGGAATGAAGCATTTAAGATGATTTGTAATGGGATATATATGACACAAGAAGAGTTTGAAGTACATAGCCCAGAAGTAAAAAGATTTTTTGGAAATGTGAGACAAGTTAAAGAACTTGCACAATGCGATTCTGACACTATAAATACTGTTACGAAAGGGCAATTTTTAAAACAGTATGAAGCAATAACGCAAAGTGAACAAGAACGCAGATTATTACCACCTAAAATGCAAGAGTTTATAGGAAAATTGGCAAATAAAATGAGTGTAAATCAAATAGGAGAGTGATAACAAATGAGTTTATATAACACATTATTTGGAATAAATGAAGAAATGCCAGTCTTATTAGGTATGTTAGCAGTAAATACAGAGTATTTTGGTAGATTTAGAGATGTAGAACTTATAAAAAATGGAAGTGTCATACAAGTATTTACAAGAACTGGGGGAAATAATAGAAAAGATTATAAAGAAAATTGGGAAAAAATTAGAAAGCATGAATTATATATAGAGGATTATGATGATGACTTTGATAATACTTATGCTTATATAGAATTTAGAGTCCCAGAAAGGTATAAAGAAACAGCTAAAAAGATGTTTAAAGGAGAACCTGTAAGTTTTAAAGATAAGTTTAATAAAGAAATTGAAGAAATGAATAAACCAGGAACAGAAGCATATAAAAGAGCTGAAACAATAGCCAATAAAATTATAAATGCCATTGATAGTGGAAATAATACAACAATTGAATTATAGAGGTGATAACAAATGAATAGTATAGCTTATGAAACAAGACAAATGAGCTTTGAAGATATAAAGCCTAAAAGATTAACAAGATATATGCAATTATTAGATATACTAGGCAATAAAGAGATGACAGCAAGAGAGATAGAAACAATTAGAAGTAGAACATACTTGCCTAAAAGATTTGATATGAATTGTACTAGACCACGCTTAACAGAGCTTGTAAATGAATATCACGAATTAATAGAGTGTGGAATAAAGAAAGACGAGGAAACAGGCAAGTCAGTAGCAGTATATAGAAGAACAACAGAGCAAGAAAAGATGGAATTAGATAATATGGAGCATATTCCGTATTTGGATTAGGAGGAAGAGAAATGATAATAGTTAGTCAAGATAAAAAAGAAGTTATAAATTTAGATAGAGTAACAGAAATATCTGTTAGTGAAAATTATATATGTGTTACTGACAGAATTGAACAAAAAGCTGGATATATTATAGCAACATACAAGACAGAAGAAAGAGCAAACGAAGTATTGAAAGAAATAATACAAAGTTATAGAGATTATAGAACAGCAGAAGTAGATGGTTATACAAATGTATTACAAGAAACAGCAGTATATGAAATGCCAGAGGACTAGCCTATGAAGCAATTAAAAGATATGCCAGGTATATGCAAATAAAAAGTAAGCATAAAGAAAGAAGGTGTTGCATAATGGGAAAGTCAATTGATTTAAGAGGAAAAAAATTTACACGATTAACAGTAATTGCAGAAGAAAAATTACATAAAAAAACTGGTGATAGAAAATGGATTTGCAAATGTGAATGTGGAAATTATATTACTGCGAAAACATCATACTTAACATCAGGAGATACGAAGAGTTGCGGTTGTTTAAAAAGCGATACAAGCAGAGAGCATGCTTCACGATTAAATAAAACACATGGAATGACTCGTACGAGGCTTTATAAAATATGGCAAGGGATGAAAAATAGATGTTATAAAGAAAATGTAAATGGATATCAGAATTATGGCGGAAGAGGAATAGAAGTATGTAATGAGTGGAGACACAATTTTGTAAATTTTTATAATTGGGCAATAAGTAATGGATATAAAGATAGCTTAACGATAGATAGAATTGATAACAATAAAAATTATGAACCAGAAAATTGCAAATGGGCTACATTAAAGGAACAAAGTAACAATAAAAGAACAAATTGTTTTATTGAGTATAAAGGTGAAAAACATAGCATGAAAGAGTGGTCAGAGATATTAAATATTAATTATGGCACTATCAGAAGTAGAAAAGCTAGAGGTTGGAAAAATGAAGAAATATTATTTGGAAAATAAAAATAATATATGCAAGTATTGTCTTGGATGCAATAGATTAGAAGAAGATTTTAAAGGTGTTTTAAGGTGTAATAATTTTATTCCAGGATATAAAGACTGGTATGAGTTAATGGAGAAGGAGCTAAGGAAAAAATGAAATATAAATTTGAAATACATAAAAGACTAATGGGATTAAATGAATATACGAGAATAAATAGAAGAAGTAGGTATGAAGGGAACGAGGCAAAACAAAAAGAGCAAGCTTATATAATGTGGTGCATTAAGGAACAACTAGGCAATTTTAAAATAGACAGGCCTGTAATAGGACATTTCACTTGGGTAGAGGAAAACAAAAAAAGAGATTTAGATAATATTTGTTTTGCAAAGAAATTTATATTAGATGCACTAGTAGATATTGGTGTACTAAAAGATGATAACAGAAAGATAGTAACGAACTTTACAGATAGTTTTGAATATGCAGATAAATCAAAAGTAATAGTTGAATTAGAAGAGATTTAAAAATTAAAAGTACCTTGAAAATTTCATAGACTTATCAGTTTAAAGAATATTGACAATTATAATTGTTGTGATAAAATATAAGCACATTGAAAAATATTGAATTGTAATTTACATAAAATTGTGTTATAATTATTGTAGATATCGCATATAATAAAATTAGGAGATGATAGTAATGGCAACAAAAAGTTTTTTAAAAAATATCACTATCAAAAATAGAAAGCAAGCAGAAAATCTTATTAAAGCATTAGAAAATGCAGAGAATAAGAAGGCAAAAGAAGTAAAAATCGAAACAATGGTAGAGGATATAAAAGATAGTTCAAAAATAAAGGAAATATTCAGCAAATAAAAAATGAGTTACAAAGTAATAAATTTAAAAGATATTTACAATACAATAGGAGAAGATAGAACAAAAGAAATATTAAAAAGTTATAAATGCGACTTAAACAAAGATGTGGAATATTTTCTTAAAGAAAAAGCAATAGAATTTTCCAAACAGGATATTTCGAGAACCTTTATTGTAATGAGTTCATATAAAAATCAAGAAGTAATTGTAGGATATTTTGCAATTGCAAACAAAACGACAATAATAAAAAAAGTTATTTTAAGTAATAATAAAAAGAAAAAAATTGCAAAATATGCTAAATATGAAGCTGAAAATAAAGGATATAACATAGCATTACCACTAATAGGACAACTAGGTAAAAATTATAATAATGATTATAATAAGTTGATTACAGGAGATGTATTGTTAAAATTAGCCTGTGACAAAGTAAAAGAAATACAAAATTTAATAGGTGGAAGATATGTATTTTTAGAATGTGAAGATAAACCATATCTAAAAGAATTTTACGAAAGTAATGGATTTGAGTATTTTGGAAAAAGAAGCCTAGAAAAAGATGAGAAAAATAAAAATTCAGGAGAATATTTATTACAAATGTTAAGAGATTTAAGCAAATATACAACAGAATAATAAATAACTGATAAGTCTAGTGAAAACTAGGCTTTTTATTATGCCAAAAAA
>CANRPF010000069.1 GCA_947632375.1 uncultured Bacilli bacterium | reverse complement strand
GAATTGAGTATTGGTATGAGTAGAGTAGCATCATCTGCAGCCGCGATGGGTGTAGATGTTGACCAGTTGAATGCTCAATTAGCTACAGTTATTTCTGTTACGCGGCAAGCGCCTGAGTCTGTGGGTACCGCATTTAGAAGTATTTATGCTCGTATGGGCCAATTAAAGAGCGATGGTGAAGATGAGTTTGGTGTTACTCTTGGTAACTATACTAAGCAAATGAAATCAATGGGTATTGAAATTCTTGATGAGCAAGGTAATATGCGCCAGATGGGCGATGTTATTGAAGAAGTTGCTGATAAATGGGGCGATTGGACTCAAGCTCAGAAAATTGCAGCTGCCCAGGCTATGGCAGGAACAAGGCAGTATAATAATTTGATTGCATTGTTTGATAACTGGGATATGTATACAGATGCATTAAATACATCCGCGAATGCCATGGGGACTTTACAGAAACAGGAAGATACTTATCTGGAATCTACTCAAGCGCATCTTCAACAGTTAGAAACTGAATTAGAAAGAACATTTAGCACTTTAATAAATTCTGATGCTATTAATTTTTTTGCGGATACTTTTAATACTGCATTAACTGGGTTGAATAATTTCTTGCAAGGCATAGGCGGAGGAGTTAATGATTTTATTTTCTTTGGCTCTCTTGTTGCCAATATTTTTAATAATCAAATAGGCGGAGCTATTCAAAAACAAATAACTAATTTTCAATTACTTAAAGCAAATGCTAGTGCGGAAGAATTAAAACAACGAGTTATTAATGCTCATGCCGCGCAAGGAGATGTTTTAAATGATACTGCTGTAAAAATTGAAGCTGAATATGCTGAAAGAATATTAGGGATTAGATCTTCTTTAACTCAAGAAGAGTATAATTCTTTAACAACTCAGCAATCTAAATTAGGTTTATTAGAAAATGAAATTCAACTTTTAATGCAACAAAGTAAATATAAAGATGATTTATTTGATTTAGATAAACAAAGAGAAGAAACATTAGAACAATATAATGAAAGAAGAATAGAAGCAGTAAAACAACAAATACAAGAACAAGAAAAATTAATAGAAGCTCAAAAAAAGGATTATACAAATTTAAAAAATAATGCTGAATTTTTTAAAACTGGGGCTTTCCAACTCAATTTAACTCCGCAGGCTATGGCTGGTCAAGGCGAAGGAATAGAGGCATTAGAAAAAGTATATAAATCTTTTGTAACAGGAGATAATCAATTTGGACCAAGTTTAGCAACTACTTTATATGGAAAAGAATCTAATAGAATAAGAAATACTTTTAAACAACAATTAGATAATTTAAAACTATTATCTATGGGAAAAGATACAGATGAAAATGGTAATAAAATAGTTGTAAATATGAAAACATTATCTAATATTCTTGATGATATTGATAATAAATATAAAGGTCAAAATGCAGAATTAAATAAATCAAGAGAAATTTTAAGTGGTTTATTACAACAAGAAGAATATAGAAAAAAAATAGAACAAGAAGAACAAGAGATATTGCAACGACGTAGATTATCAAATGTAGTTCAGGGGATTTCTGCGGTTAGTATGGCATTAACTTCTGCATCTGGCTTAATTAGAACTATTACAGATGATAGTATAGAAGCAGGAGATAAAATAGGTATAGTTTTAAATACTGTATTAGGATTATTACCTATGTTATTAACAAATTTAAAAGCATTAAAAAATTTTTTGCCTGATTTAGCTATACTTATGAAAGCGCCCGGCGCGGCAATGGCGGAGGGAAATATTGCTGCAATAAAATCTATACTTTCTATTCAAACAGCTTTAGGGCCATTGTGGGCAGTTTTATTAGGAGTAAGTGCAGCTATTTTTGGTGTTTATAAAATTGTACAACGGTTAAATTATGAACGAAATAAAGATGCACATGCTGCTGAAATAGCTGCTAAAAATGCAAAGACATTAGCTGATAGATATGAAGAATTAAAAAATAAAGCTGAAGAATTAAAAACTACAATTTCTGATTATTCTGCTGCACAGGATGAATTATCTAAATTAAAAGAAGGTACTGATGAATATGCTAGTGCTTTAGATAATGCAAATGAAAAAGCTAAAGAATTAATAGAAAATTATAGGTTATATAATCAATGGCATTATGAAAATGGGCAAATTGTTTTTAATGAAGATGCTTTAGAAAAAGCTCAAGAGCAAGCTAATCAAAATGCTTTAGATGTTGAAGCTGATTCTTATAATGCAAAAATTATTTCAAATAATAAAGATATAGAGAATTCTATGACCAATTTAGGTCGTAAAATAGATATATTTGTTAGTAATTATGATGCTCAAAGTAGCATGAGCGCAACAAGAAATCTTACGAAAGAAGAAATTAGATCTATATCTAGTGTTCTTGGTAATGACATAGAATTACAATCAGAAGAAGTACTAAGGCAGAGAATAAAAGATAGTGAATTATCTCAAGAATTAAAAAATAATGTTGATATTATTATAGCTCAAAGAAAAGCTTTTATAGATTTAATTAATGCTACAAATGACGCTGCTGAATCTAATGAGTATTATGCAAAACAAAGTCTTTCTGCTGAATTAAAAGGCAGATATGGAGGTCAATTAGAAACTGCCGCAACTGATGAAGAAGGTAATGTAGATCAACAAAGATATAATCAACTTTTAAGTGCTATGACAGCTTTTGTTGGTAATCAAGATTCTGGACTTCAAAAGCAAATAGAAAATATTGGTAATGAAGTTGTTAATGTATCTGAAGAAAAATTAAATGAAAAATTAAAACAAATTGGAAAAGAAGAAATTACAACAGATCAAAGTGGAGAATTTGATTATGAAGATTTAACTAGACGTTATGCGGAAGATATATTAAAACAAGATACTTCTGGATATAATTTTAAAGATGCTGGATCTGGGGCAGAATCTAATGGATCTTTAGTTGATGCTTTTGGAAATTATTTACTTCAAAATGTTACTTATGAAGAAATGGCTCAAGCATTATATAGAGATGCATTACTTACTGATATTATGTCTAATGCAGCTGATAAATTTGGAATAAATATTGAAGATTTTAATGATGTTTTAATAAATAAAGTTCTTCCATCTTTAGATAAATTTGGGGAAGAAACAGGCGGAGATTTTTCTACTGCTCTTCTAAAAGCTTTAGAAACAGGAGATATTAAAAATTTAGATTTGAATGAATTATTTTTACAATTAAGTAAAGATAATATAGAAGGTATTGATAATATAGATTCTCTTGGAGATTTATTAGAGCTTTTAGGAATTACAAAACATCAAGTTAGACAATTAGGTATAGATCCTAATGAGCTTTATAATGCTTTTACAGAAGCTTGGGGTAGTGCTCATTCTGCTGAAAATTATCGAAAAAGATATGAAGCTTCTTCAGAAAGAGCTAATAATGTTGGTAGTATTATTGAAACAACTCAATCAGGAGAGGAACTTAGTGAAGAACAATTACAGCATTTAGATGAATTAAAAGAAAAATATGAAGAATTAAATGATACAAGAAACTTATCTGAACATGAATATTTAGAATTATTAAGAGAAGTTCAAGAACAAGAAGAATCTAACGCTATGTATGATCTTCAGCAAGAGAAAAAGAAGCTCGAAGAGCAAATGAATTCTATATATGGGGATCTCGCAATACAGAGGACTGCACTCGCGCGCGCAACTGATGAAGATGAAAAAGCTAAGATAGTAGCTAAGATAGAAGCTGATACATCTGAACTTGAAGAAACGATGCAAAAGCTTCAAGAGAATGATTATTCTATTCACGTTCAAATTGAAGCAGATTTAAATAGTGATATTGATCAAGCTTTTGGTTTAGCAGATGAATTTGAAAAATTAAGAACTATTATTCCTGAAGATCTTAAAGTTTCTCTTGATGAAGCACAGAAATTAATTGAGCAAGGTTATGGAGCAATGTTTCAGAATGCTAAAGCAACAACAGATGCTCAATTACTTTTAGATAAGAATGCTCTTAATACTTTTATAGATAATAGGCAAACTGAGTTAGAAGTAAGTAAAGAAAGTAAAGTACAACAATTAGAGCAAGAAAGAGCAATTTTAGTTGCTCAACTTGAAGCTTTGCAGAAGAAACAAGCAGCGCTACAAGAGGCAAGTAATTCTCAGAATACTTCAGAGCAAAAAGATGCATTAAAGAGAGCTTCAATAGCTCAAGGTGAATATGAAGCTAAAGTAGGTGCATTAAATGAAATAATGACTGCGGATGGTAAGACTAATCAAGCTTTATCTGATAATGCACAAAAGTTATATGATACATTAAGTGGCATGTATGATGCAGATAGCGTGAATCAACAAACCGCGGATAATGCTTCTGACATCGCGGCCGCGCAACTTGCTTCTAATGTTGTTAGTTATTATAATCAAATGCAGCAAGCTGTTGTTCATTATTCTAATGCGGTAAGAGCAGCTTCTCATGGAAATGCGCATCTTCATATGGCTAACTTTTCTGGATCTAGAGGAGTAAGTATTCAGAGTCCTAATCAAACAGAGATAACTAATGATTATACTCAAGATTATGATGAAATAGATATAGAAGACATCACAAGATCTATGACGCCTTCTGAGTTGAAAGAAGTTGCTGATAAATTAAATGAGGATACTCAGAGACAAATAGATAAAGTAAATGCGGATATTGGCGGAATAGATGCAGCATTAGCAGCCTTAAATAGTTCTTCTACTTCTCTTGATGCCGCTCAAAGAAATGCGGGGGCTGGAAAAGGTTCTGGTGGCGGCGGAGATGGAGGAAACTCTAAAGAAGATAAGGAAAAAGAAAGAGATCATATAGATAATCTTGAAGATGAACGCGACCGCTATCATGATATTAATATAGAAATTGAAAAAATTACTAATAATTTAGAAGATTTACAAAGAATAGAAGAAAAATTATATGGTAAAGATTTAGTTGATAATTTAAATGAGCAATTAGAAATATTAGAAAAACAGAACTCCGCGTATAATACTAAGATAAAATTACAACAGCAAGAAGCAGATGAGATAAGAAAAGTTTTAAGAAAGCAGGGCGTTAAGTTTGATGAAGAAGGATATATTACTAATTACAGTGCTGCTATTGAAGCTAGAAGAAAAGCTGTTAATAAAGTAATATCTGAATATAACAAAATGTCCGCGGAGGAGCAAGAAAAATATAAAGAAAAAGTTGAACAAGCAAAAGAAGATTTTGAGAACTTTAAAGAACAAATAGAAAAATATGATAGTATAAATACAAAAGATATACCAGAATTACAAGATAAAATACAAGAGAACTTAGATAAAAAAATTGAATTAAGAATTAAAAAGTTCAATATGGAAATTGATTTGCGGATCAACCTTGCGGACGCTGCGAAAGAATATAATGAATTTCTTAAAACTGTTGTAGAAGGTATTGATGATGATGACATTATAGGTAGCGCAGAATGGACAGAAAAGAATCTAAGAGATATTGATATGAAATTAGTTCCTTCTATGACTCAACATCTTCAAAATTTGCTTACTGAAGCTAACGCGGTTATGGCTAATCATCTTGATGGTACTGCATATGGTGATAATGAAAAGCAAGTATTAGATGATTTAAAAGAGTATGCTACTCAATTAGCTGATAAATTAGGAGATATTGAAGAAGCGATAAAAAGTGTTGATCAAGCTTATCTTGATATGATAGATAAAGCTACAGAAGCTTTTGATAAACAAGTTGATCAATATGATTTTATTAATGAATTAATTACCCATAATATAGATTTAATAGGTTTGTTATATGGGGATGAAGCATATGATAAAATGGAGAGCTTCTATGCTAAACAGAATGAAAATAATAATAAAGAGTTGTCCTTCTTAAAGGAAAGATTAACTTATGCTCGGCAGATGATGGATCAAGCGGAAGCTGATTTGAGGAACGCGGAGGCTTCTGGGGATGAAGAAGCAATCGCCCGCGCGCAGAAAGTTTTTGATGCATGGCATGAGGAATGGCAGAATACGGTAAACTCAATGCAGCAAGCTGTTCAATCTTCTGTTGAAGATCTTATTAAAGGTTACCAAAATGGTGTAAAGAAGATAGGTAAAGATCTTGAAAATCAATTCACTAATGGTATTGGTTTTGATAAGATGAAAGAAGATTGGGATTTACTCAATAAAGAGTCAGATAAATACCTTGATACTATTAATGGTATGTTTGCTATCCAAGAGTTAGAAAATAAATTTAATGAAGCTATAGACGCAGAGGATAGTATAGCGGGGCAACAAAAACTAAATGCTTTAATGAGTGAGCAATTAGGCATGTTGCGGGAGAAGGATAAATTAACTCAATATGATGTTGACCGCGCGAACCTATTATTTGAAATTGCTTTAAAAGAAATTGCTTTACAGAATGCTCAACAGAATAAGTCAAGAATGAGACTTAGAAGAGATTCTCAAGGTAATTATAGTTATCAATTTGTTTCTGATGAGGATGCTATTGCTCAAGCGCAGCAAGATTTAGCCAAAGCGCAAAATGATTTATACAACCTAGATAAAGATAAGTATAAAGATAACTTAGATGAAATTGTTAATAGCTATTCAGAATTTGTAGATAAATTAATAGAATTAGGTTTAGATAATACATTAAGTGAAGAAGAAAGAGCTAAGAAACAACAGGAACTTTGGGAACGGTATGAAGATACTGTTACTAGATTATATGATGAAAATCTTGGTATAAGAGCTAATCTATCTGATTCTGCTTTTGCTAGTTTGTCTGATTTATATGATGTTGATGAAAAGAATTTTAAAGATATGACTGATGAAGAAAAAAATCAGTTGATGGAATCTTTAGTTCCCGCATGGAATAACAGTATTCAGCAAATGAATGATCAATTCACAGGAGAAAATGGTTTTATTCCTGCTAGTCAGAATGCTTTTAATCAATTAAATCAGAAGCTCGAAGAATATAGAAATTCTTTAGATGAGTTGCAAGTTTCTGCGGGTGTCAATTTTGAAGAGATAGCTAAAGGATATGACACTAATATTGAAAAAGCTAAGGAGTTCGCAGATGCGGGAGCTGATGCAGTAGATAAATATGCGGATCAAATTGAAAAAATACAAGAGGTAAAAGATGCCGTAGATGAATTAGCAAAGTCTTATCAACAAGCTAAAAATGATGCAATAGATATGGTTAATGCGGCTGCGAAAGCTTGGGGCGCAAGTCAAATGGATGCTATAGATGCTGCTAGAAATGGCGGCGGAGGAGGATCCGCGGGAGGCGGTGGCGGTGCTAATAGCGGGACCACAGATGGCGGAAAACAGTGGGTAAATGAATTAGTTAATACTACGGAAC
>CANRPF010000068.1 GCA_947632375.1 uncultured Bacilli bacterium | reverse complement strand
TAAATTGCTTGGAAGATATTATATATGATTCTAAAATTAACTGCACAACTTCTGTGCACTTTCAAAAATAATCTACATAGTTTTTTTATATTTACAGTTAATGTCAAATTTTCTTTTGATAAAGTTTAATTTTTGATATACTAAATATTAGGATGTGTTAATATGGAAGACGTTATAAAAAGAATACATGATTATAGTTTAGAAGAAATAATGGGAGAACGTTTTGCTAGATATTCTAAATATATTATTCAGGATAGAGCAATTCCTGATGTTAGAGATGGTTTAAAACCTGTTCAAAGAAGAATTATTTATGCTATGTATAGAGATCATAATACATATGATAAACAATTTAAAAAATGTGCTAATGCTGTTGGAAATGTTTTAGGTAAGTATCATCCTCATGGTGATTCTTCTGTTTATGAAGCAATGGTTAGATTAAGTCAAGATTGGAAACAAAATCATATTTTAGTAGAAATTGATGGTAATAATGGTTCTATAGATGGTGATGGACCTGCAGCATATCGTTATACTGAAACTCGTCTTGCTAAAATATCAGAAGAATTATTAAGAGATTTAGATAAGAATACTGTAGAAATGGCTCCTAATTATAGTGATACACTTTTAGAACCAACTGTCCTTCCTGCTAAATTTCCAAATCTTTTGGTTAATGGTACAACAGGTATTTCTGCAGGATATGCAACTAATATACCTCCACATAATTTAGGTGAAATAATAGATGCTACTATTTTAAGAATTGAAAAACCTAATAGTACATTAGATGATATTATGGAAATTGTTAAAGGACCTGATTTTCCAACAGGTGGTATAGTGGAAGGTATAGATGGTATTAGAGATTCTTTTAATTCTGGTAGAGGAAAAGTAGTAGTTAAAAGTAAATGTGAATTTATTAAAACTAAAGGTAAAGATCAAATATTAATTTCTGAAATACCTTTTGAAGTAAATAAACAATTATTAGTTAAAAAAATAGATGATATTAGAATAGATAAAAAAATAGATGGAATTCAAGAAGTTCGTGATGAATCTGATAAAGATTCTAATATAAGAATAGTAATTGATTTAAAAAGTGGTAGTGATAAGAATTTAGTATTAAATTATTTATTAAAAAATACAGAATTACAAGTAAATTATAATTATAATATGGTAACTATTGTAAATAGAAGACCACGTTTATTAGGTATTATTCCTATATTAGATGCATATATTGAACATCAAAGAGAAGTTATTAAAAGAAGAAGTGAATTTGATTTAGCAACTGCAAGTAAAGAAATACATACTTTAGAAGGTTTAAAGAAAGCTTTAAGTATACTAGATGAAGTAATTGCAGTTATTAGAAAAAGTAAAAATAAATCAGATGCTAAAGTTAACTTAGTAAAAGAATTTGAATTCTCAGAAGAACAAGCGACTGCAATACTTGATTTACAATTATATAGATTAACAAATTTTGATATTACAGTCTTAGAAGATAAACTAGCTAAATTAAAAGAAGCAATAGATTTATTAAACGAAATACTAGCTAATCCAAAGAAACTAGATAGCGTAATAAAAAAAGAACTTAAAGATATTAAAAAAGAATATGCAATACCTAGAAAAACAGAAATAAGAAATGATGTAACAGATATAAAGATAGATGTAAATGATTTAATTATAAAAGAAAATGTAATTGTAGTACTTACTCATGATGGATATTTAAAAAAGGTAAGTTTAAAATCATTTTCAAGTAGTGAAGAAGAAACTGCATTAAAACCTGGTGACTTTGTTTTAGATAAATATGAAACAAATACTTTAAATAAATTATTAATTATAACTAAGTTAGGAAATTATATATTCTTACCAATACATGAAATTATATCTTGTAAATGGAAAGAGTTAGGAAAACACGTTAGTAATTATGTAAGTATTAATCCAGATGATACTGTAATAAAATCTTTTGTAATTTCTGAATCTAATAAAGAACGTGATATTTTAATATATACTAAATTAGGGATGGTTAAAAAAACTAAATTAAAAGAATTTATAGTAAGTAGATATTCTAAAACTTATACATCTATGAAATTAAAAGAAAAAGATGAAATAATTAATGCTACTTTTGATAATGACTTTACTATATTAGTAACTAAATTAGGATATTATTTAAATTATAGTACAAAAGAAATACCAAATGCTGGAACTAAAGCTAGTGGTGTAAAAGGTATTAGTTTAAAAGAAGATTTCTTAGTTAAAGGATTAACTTATAATGAAACTGATGAATATTTAGCAGTATTTACAAATAAAAATACTGCAAAAAGAATAAAATTATCTGAATTAAAGAGTCTTAATAGAGCTAAAAGAGGTAGTACTTTAATTAAAAAAGTTAAATCTACTAATTATGAAATAATAAATACATTTATAGTAAATAAAAATGATCATTTAGGATTAGTAGATGATGAAATAAAATTAATTAAATCTTCTGATATTGCTATTATGGATGATAGTAGTACAGGAAGTATAATATCTAAGTCAAAATATAATTATGTATATAAAGATAATGGTATAATAAGTATTGATGAAGATAAAATAGAAATGCCTAAAACTAAAGAAGAAATAAAAGAAATGACTATAGATGATTTCATAAATGACTTTAAGTTATAGAAATAAAAATTACCTAGTAGAATATAATATATTAGGTGATTTTTTATGGACAAAAAACAAGAATTTAAAAATTTTGTATCCCTACATCCCGAATTAGTTACGTACATAAAAAATAAGGAAAACACTTGGCAAGATTTCTATGAAATATATGATATTTATGGTGAAAATGAATCAGCTTGGAGTAAATATTTTAATAAACAAACAAATCCAGATTCTATAGGAGAACTAACTAAATTAGTTAAAAGTATTAATATGGATAATATTCAAAAACATATAAATAATGCACAAAAAGCAGTAACTTTAATACAAGAATTAACTTCTAAAGGAGAATCAAACTTAATAACAAAAACTCCAAGACCTATTACAAAATTTTTTGGTGATTAATGGAACTAGGTTTAATTTATAAAATAAAAAGTGAAAAAAAACACTATGATTTTTTAAGAAGCCATAGTATATGGTATAAATACTTAAATAGAAATCCTTCCAATTATAAAGCATTTTTAGATGACTATAAAAAATTTAATAGAACAGAAACTACTATGAAAATAAATAATACTATAAATAGTATTGATATGGTAGCTAATATTTTAAAAGTTCTAGAATAATTTTTTTCTTTTATGTTATAATTATCTATAGAAAGGTGATTATATGGAAAAAGTTTACTTTATAAAACAAATAACTAGTGAAAATGTAGTAAAGATATTTAAAGAATTAGGTATTGAATTAAAAGGAAAAGTAGCAGTTAAAGTTCATTCTGGAGAAAGAGGTAATCAAAATTATTTAAAACCAGAATTTATGAAACCTATAGTAGATTATGTAAATGGTACAATTGTAGAATGTAATACAGCATATGATGGAGCAAGAGATACTACAGAAAAACATACTCAACTTATGAAAGAACATGGATGGAGTGATGTTTTTAATGTAGATATACTAGATAGTAAAGAAGATAAAATATTAGAAATACCTAATGGTAAAATAATAAAGAAAAATTATGTAGGAAAAAATATAGAAAATTATGACTCAATGTTAGTTATATCACACTTTAAAGGACATCCTATGGGTGGATTTGGTGGAGCTTTAAAACAATTATCAATAGGTGTTGCTTCAAGTAAAGGAAAAAGATATATTCATTGTGCTGGTGCAGAAAATGGTTCATATGAAGATATGTTCCATACCGATCAAGATAAATTTTTAGAAGCAATGGCAGATGCAGCTTCATCAGTCGCTAACTATTTTAAAGAAAATATTGCATATATAAATGTTATGTGTAATATGTCAGTAGATTGTGATTGCTGTAATGTTGCAGAAGATCCTTGTATGAAAGATATCGGATTATTAGCTAGTTTAGACCCAATTGCAATAGATCAAGCTTGTATTGACTTAGTAAAAAAATCCGATGACCCAGGTCGTGATCATTTATTAGAAAGAATTAATTCTCGTCATGGTACTCATACAATAGATGCCGCTAACGATTTAGGATTCGGTTCTAAAGAATACGAATTGATAGAATTAGACTAAAAATATTAATTTTTTAATATTTTTTTTATTTTATTAAAATTCAAATATAAAACTAAGAATATATTTACAATTTCTGATATTAAAAGCCCATATAATCCAATTTTTAATAAACTTAATGTAAATAAAACAATAAGTTTAACTATAGTTGATATAATAGTAACTTTCATAGTATATTTAGCATAATTTAAAGCTTGTAATGTACTTTGAAGAGGTCCTTCTAAATATAAAAATATAAAAAATGGTGCTAGAAATCTAATATAGGTAACTCCCTTTATAGTATTAAATATAATATTTAATAAATATTCAACAAATATAAATACTACTATATTAGAAATAAGACCTATTAAAAATGATATTATAAGAGATTGTATAAGTCTTTTTTTAATTGTATTTTTATCACTATGATATTTAGATATTTCAGGAACTAAAGCAGTATTTAATGCTAATACAAAAAACGAAGGTATAGTTAACATTGGTAAAACATAAGCATTATAAGTACCATATTCATCTAATATAAAATTACTAGAATATCCAACTAAAGATAACGTGAATGTTAGAATAATAGGCTCAAAAAAATACCCAATATTACCTATAATTCTAGAAGAAGTAGTAGGTATAGCGATTTCCATAATATCTTTAACAACATTTATATCTACTCTTAAATCATTTTTTTTAATTACAAAATTCTTAGGAGCAAATAGTAAAAATACTATAATAGATATAATTTCAGAAATAATATTAAATAATATATATAAAGAAACAGTAAATACAGTTCCAAACTTTAATATCTTTGGTAAAAATATAACTATTATTAAAAGTCTTGCAATTTGTTCAATTATATTAGATAAAGTATGCGGAAACATCTTTTGTTTTCCAAAAAAATATCCTCTAATAATACTAGATAAAGAAACAAAAGGTAATACAAATGCTATAGAAATAATAGGAAAATAAGTATCAGGATTCTTAAGTAAATTATTTGATATAAATGGTGCAATAAAAAATATTAAAGAAATTAATAATATATTTATAATAATAGATACAGGTATTATAGAAAATAATACTTTTTTGCTACTTTTTTTATTAGAAGCAATAACATTTGATATAGCAAGGGTATATCCTAATTGAGCAAACGTTATTAAAAGTGAATAAGTAGGCATTATAATACTATATAGGTTTATATCATCTTCAGTCGCTATCCTAGTAAAGAATATTTTAATAACAAAACCTAATACTTTTGTTAATAAAGAACCTACTATTAATATAAGGGTTGATTTAATAAATTTATTTTTCATAATAAAATATATGTTTTTAATTAAAAAAAACATCAAAATAAAAGAAAAAAGTAAAAAAATACATTAAATCTATTGACAAAAGATTTTAAAATTTGTTACTCTTTATATGTAGGGTATAACCCTAAAGAATGACTATTAATGGGAGGAAAGAAAGATATGTCAAAAAATGAATTAGTAGAATTCATTGCAGAAGATTCTGGATTAACAAAAGCTGATGCTGCTAGAGCTTTAGATGCAATGATTAAAGGAATAACAAAGGGATTAAAAGAAGAAGGAAAAGTTGCATTAGTAGGTTTTGGAACTTATTCAACTAGAATAAGAAAAGCAAGAGAAGGAAAAAATCCATTAACAGGAAAAAATATCAGTATTCCAGAAAAGACTGTTGTATCATTTAAAGCTGGAAGCAAATTAAAAGATGCAGTAAATTAGTGAAATTTAAAAATTTCACTTTTTATTTACGTATTATTAAATAATTATATTGATAAAAAATAATTTATATAATATAATATATCTATAATAAAGAGGTGGCTAAGATGGATATTATACTAAGTATAATGGATAAAATATATGGTAATAGCGATAATTTAACTAAGATATATATTATTGGTGCTGCAGTATTATTTTTCTTTTTAGTATTATTAATATTTAGTTTAAGAAAACCTAAAAATGAAAAAATAATAGAAGATCCAACTGATAAAGAAAAAAAGAAAGATGAAGAAATAAAAGAAATAAAAAAAGAAGAAATAAAAGAGGAACCTATTAAAGAAATAGAGCCAGAAGAAAAAGAAGTAAAAATAGTTAATACAGATATAAAAATAAAAGAAATAGATAATCATACAGATGATATATCAAGTGAGCCAAAAGAAGATATAAAAGAAATAAAAGAAGATATTAAAGAAAATAATGATATAGATATTAAAGAAATTTCTTTAAAAGATAATGAATTAGAAGAAGTAAATGATACTAAAAAAGAAGAATTAGTAAAAGATTTACCAGATGTAAATTCATATGTAGATAAAGAAGTTAAAAAAATAAAAGAAAAAAATGAACAATTTAGTTCTGTATTTGTAGGTGATAATACTAGTACTGTTAAATTAGATAAAGTTCTTGATAATTTAAATGTTGATAAAGAAATAAAAGATGAAATAGTACTAGAAAATGAAAAATCAGAAGAAAAAGAAGAAGTAAAAATAGAACCTGAAGAAATAAAAGAAGAAACTAATAAAGAAACAGAAGAAATGAAGAAAGAAACTATTAAACCTGAAGAATCAGAATCTAAATTAGATATATTAAAGAAACAATTAGATGAGAAAAAACGTGAAGTAAATGCAAAACAAGAAGATTTAAAAGCTAAATTAGATAGTTTAAAAAATGCAAAAAAATAAGTTAAAGAACTATTATAGTTCTTTTTTCTATTGCATAAAGTAAATATATATGATAAAATATCTTTGCTTCAATGAAGCCTAATCCGCTTAGTAATTACTTATGATTAGTAAAATAAAAGTTTAGAAAGGAAAGTATCATGAATCCATTAATTGAAAAGATTAATAAAGAACAAATTAAGACTAATGTTCCTGAATTTAGAGTAGGTGATACTGTTAGAGTTGGAGTAAGAATCAGTGAAGGTAAAAAAGAAAGAATCCAATTTTTTGAAGGTATAGTATTTAATATATCAGGTGGTTCTGTTTCTAAGACATTTACTGTAAGAAAAAAAATAGGTAATGTTGGTGTAGAAAGAATCTTCCCTGTAAATAGTCCTGATGTAGATAGTATTACTGTTGTTAAAAAAGGTAAAGTTAGACGTTCTAAGTTAACATTCTTAAGAAATATGAAGAAAGAATATAAAACTAAAGAAAGAAATTAGACGTTAAATTTTAAGTAAAGTGCACAATTAAGTGCAATAGGTAGGAAAAAGTGCAATTTTAAAAGAAAATGCACTTT
>CANRPF010000067.1 GCA_947632375.1 uncultured Bacilli bacterium | reverse complement strand
AATCAATCTTTTGTGCAAATAGAGGTAGGAAAAATAAAATTGGCTATATCCTTGCCAAATTTGTAGTAACTATTAAAACCCATATAAGAAAATTATCAAATATTTAATTTTCTTATACTATATCATATTGAATTTTGGTTGTCAATACATATTTTAATTTTAGTTATATCTTTTATATTTATATTTTTAGACAACAAACTATATGTCTTTTTTAAAAAAATGTCTTAAAATCGATTTTAACGTGTCGTTTTTCGTTGCATTTCTTTAATTTTAAAAATTATATTTTATTATCTAATATTTTCTTCAATTTTAAAACAATTACTATATTTTTAGACATATAACTTGTTGTCCTAAAAAAATAAATCGCTTAAAATCGATTCTGACGTGTCATTTTTTAATGATATTTATATAATTTTTTCTTTTAGTAATTCTTCATCAGGTTCTTCATTTATAATTGGTTGATTATTTCTTGAATTAGCATATTGACTTAAAATTTGATGATAAGTATCACGAACTAAACAAATTCTTAAATTTTCTTCGTTAGTTTTGGATTTTCCAGTACGTGGATAAATAAATTTATATGTATAACTATAAAATTCTAATGATCTTAAAATTAAATCTACTTGACAGTCTAATAAATTTATTGTGTTTTTTCTAATTGTGTCAATATCAAAATTTAGCTTCATTTTATCCTCCTTTTCCCTATTTCCCTTATTTTTCTAAATTTAAAAGATAATCGTTTAACGGATTAGCATCTACTGCATTTTTTAGTTCTTGATTATCTATATGTAAATATATTTCCGTAGAACTTATACTTTTATGTCCCAAAATATTTTTTACTACCAAAATATCACCTGTTTTTTTAAAATAAAGACTAGCAGCAGTATGTCTAAAAGTATGTGCTGAATAACCTTTATTAGCTATTCCTGACAATTCAAAAGCTTTTTTACAAATATGTTCAACAGTTTCCTTGCTTATTCTTTTATTTCTTTCGCTAATAAATAAGGCATCATTATCAAAAGAACGTGTATTAAGATATTCTTTTATTTTAGTTATAGTATAATCATTTAGATAAATAGTATCTTCTTTGTTCCCTTTTGCTATTATATTAGCTGTTTTATTGTTAAAATCTATATCTGATATATTTAGCTTTAATAAACTAGATATTCTTATCCCAGTTTGTAAAAATAATGTAATAATAGCATTATTTCGTTTAGGATATTTACAATTACTATTATTAAAGATATTTTGTAATTCTTTGGCTTTATCAAAGTTTATACATTTTGGTAATCTCTCTATCCTAGTAATACTAGGAATATTTTCAGCAGGATTTTTCTTATTTTTAAAAGATGGATATTTTAAAGACAATAACCATTTATAAAATGTTTTTATACTAGAAAGTTTTCTCTGTCTAGTAATAGCACAATTATCTTTATTATAATTAAGAAATACTAAAAAAGAAAAAATTACATCTTCTGTTATATCTGCAAGTATAAATACTGATATATCTTTAATATCAATATCTAAATTCAAATAATTCTGTATATATTTAAAAAAACTTATTAAATCATTACAATATTCTTTTGCAGTAATTGGTGAATAGTTTTTAGTAGATATTAAATATTTTTTAAAATCTAATAATACTTTTGGCATTATATTCCCTCCTTTCATAAGTTTACATAATAACACATAAAAACATATATTGCAACTATTTTCCTTCGACTTTTTTCGACTATATTCTACTTTTAACAAAATATCACATTAAAATAAAAAGTCTGTCAAAATTCGACAGACTTTTTGCTTTAATTGATATATAATAAAAAATAACTAGCATGGCGGTGCTAGTTATCTAAACAATCTTTTAGTTTGTTTAGGTCTATATCTAGTATTTTGGAGATGGCTATTAGCTCGAAATCTTTTATTAATACTTTGCATTCTTCCATTCGTTGTAGCTGTCTCCCACTGATATGGACTCCGCAATAATTCTAATTGTTGGCACAAACTACTCTTTTTGAGATGCTTCTTTTCCCTTGCAACTTTTATTAATTGACCAGTAAAATTTTTACTATCATTAAATTTTGTTGTCATTAATATATTTTTCCTTTCTTTTACATTATTTTTATTTCTATATTGATATTGTAATTGAAATGTGATATATAAATAGAGACAGTTTGTCTCGTTTTTATAAAAAATACAACAAAATTTTTAAAAGTAAAGAAACTAAGGAGAAAAATTTAATGATACTTACTACTATTTTTTCAATTTTAGGTATATATGGCTTTTTTGCAAATAATATATTTTTATTATGTTTAGGAATGTTTATAAACATTGTAGAAAATATATTAGAAGTTATATTAAAAAAGCAGAAAAATATGCTAACACTTTTTTTAGCAATATTTATAGGTTTTATTTTAAGTTTAACAGGTAACAACACTTTTCATTGCATAGCACTTTGCATATGTATGGAAGATGTAATTATGTGTCTATGCTCTATCCCTTTATATTTTAAATTTGTTTCAGCTAATAATGTTATACAAAGATATTTTTATGCTAATGATTGCTATGAGTTTGGTAAATTAATTGAAAAATGGCATACTTTACCTCAATTCTCTACTATTAAAGATAGGATATTAGATTTAAATGACTTTGAATCATTACAAACATATACAGCCAAAATTGTATTTTTGTTTAATCTTATGTTAGATATTTCCGATAAATTAAATTACATACATCAATTAGATAATACAGTGAAATTGACTAACAATTCTTTTATTTTACAAATCGATGTAGAAATAGACAAAACTAGAGAAAAATTAAGAAAAGCAAAGGAAATAGTAAATTCATTTGAGCGTGAACCTTATTTTAGGGTATATTATGAACAATGTAAAAAAATATTACATTTATTTTATAAAAAAATGGACATTTTAGATACTATGAATTATAAAATAAAAGACATTACTCATAATGGTAATATACCCCAAAATATATTATCATATTCATTTCAATCAGAAACTGATGAATTGTTTAATATTACAAATAATTTGTCAGAAGCATTGGTTACTTTTCAGGATATCATTAATAACAACGACACAACTTTTGATTATCTAAAAAAATTAGATAATCAAAAATATAAAAACATTATGCTTGAAGATATATCTTAATTTTTATAAATTAACAAAGGAAAATAATAAATGATAGGAGTAGCATTTTATGAATTATGAATTTGATTATCCTAATATGACAAAAGAACAATTAAATAAACAATATATTTGGAATGATAGGCAAATACAAATACATGCTAATGAAATTTCTAGAAAAAAAATTATACATAATATATGTTTTTATACTGATTTGTTTTTGGGAGTATTATTTGGCTATATTGTAATTTTTCAAGTATTAGGAGTTCACACCTTGTCAAGTTTGTTAGGTTTTGGCTTTATGATTTTGCATGGATATAGTTGTATATATTGTTTGTCAGGAATGGAGAATGAAATAAAAGAACTAGAAAATAATATTAACTATTATTTAGAAGAAAATAAAAAAATAGAAAAATTCCTTAATTAAATATTTTTTTAAAGCAGATAGAGATTATTTCTATCTGCTTTATTTTTTAGATCAATAATCAAATTATTTTACTAAACTTTTTACTACTTCTATTCCTACACATTTATCTTGCGTTAATTTTTTATCTTTTTGATATTTTAAAACTGCTTTTTCTGTGTCTCTACCATATCCACCATCTATACCACATGAACCTACACTATATTCTTTACGTTTTAATTGTGTTTGTGTCCATTTAACAAAGTTCCCTTCTGTATAATATTTTAAATAATGTGCCATAACTGCATTCGTTGTTTTTGTTCCAATACAACCATCTACATCTAGTTTAGTATTAAAATCTTTATTTAATGCTGTTTGTAAAGATTTTATTCTATCTTTTTCTGTTTCTTTATAACTATTAGAATCTGTTTTATAAGCAGGTCTTGCAATTCCATATATACATGAATTAGTTTTACTTACTTGCCTTCTACCTACTGCATCATTTTTGTTGCCTTCGATTGTAGTAAATATATTTCCTTCTACCTTCTCTACAATCCCTACATGGTCTGCATTATTTGAGTTATTCCATGTAAAAAACACTATATCCCCTTTTTTTACATCACTGTTTTTAATAACTTGTCCTTTATTTTTAAACCATTTATAAGCATTAGGACAACTAGCTGTTTTTGGAATTATTGAATTACTTATTCCTACTTGATTAGCACACCACCACACAAACATCATACACCAAGGATTGTAATTTAAACCATATGCTTTGCCATATTTAGTATTGTTATTACTTCCCTCTTTGTATCCTATCTCTCCCTGTGCTTTCTTTATTAATTCATCTATCATAGATTATTCCTCCTTGTCCTTTTTCTTTTCCACCTGTGTACCAAAATAAAAAGCAATTATCATTAAATATATTTCTTGTATGTCCATGTCTCCTATTATAGCTTTGTATGCAACTACACAGGTTAAAAGAATTGTTATCAGGCTCTTTACATCTATAAGTTTTGCTACTTTTAATCCTATTTGTTTTAATACTTCCATTTACAAAACCTTCTTTCCTACTTTCCTATTAATACTTTATCTATTTCTCTTCTTGCTTCTTTAAATTCTCCATTTCCGATTTTATCTTCTATAAAATGGTCTAACATTACCTTTGTAGCTTTTAAATTAGTCTTTGTTAAAAGGTCATTGTTTTCTATTTTATTGTTAGTTTCAATTACTTTTTTATAAATTTTAGATAAGAAAACAAGAACTCCACCAAGAATAGTCAAGGTTGAAATAGCACCAATTATTTGACCTATTGTAATACTTTCCACTATTCTACCTCCTCTTCTGGTGAAGTTTCTTCACCAGTATATGTACCTGTTATACCAAGTATCGTCTCACCTTGTTTTATCTTATCTGCTGTAAGTCCAATTGCTTCTGCTATATCACTAAATTTAATACTAATCATCATACCAGAATAATTAGCAGGATAAATAGTATCTTCTTTAACAATATCTTGTATTCCATTAAAAAGTGTTAAATAATTATCTCTCATAATAAGAGATAATGCACCAGTATAATCATTATCCCCACCTAATGAAGAAGCTTGTCTTAATATTTTGGATAAAATTTTAACAGTAGCAATATTCTCTTGTACATTCATTACCTCTACAACACATTCATACATTTCATATCCTATACTTAATGCTGAACCAAAAGATGTGCCATTGCTTGTACAACTTAATATTTGTCCATAATCTCCCTTTTTAACATTTTCGGCACTTGTATCTATTATTATATCAACTAAATCACCAATATTTATATCTCCTTCTCTATTGTCTTGAACACCAAGTGTAGGATATATTGTAGCTGTATCTGTATCCGTACCACTTTCAACTATACCTGTTACACCTAAAATAGTAACATCTTTCTTTATGTTTTCTGGAATTATTTTATTTGTCTTTTCATCTAAAATATATCTTAATATACTTTCTAATCCAGTCATTATTACACCTCCTTAATATGCTCTAATAAATAATTATTGATTTTAATTATCTCTACATCTTCCAAAGAAGAATCAAACACATAAAAGTTATCTATGATACCATGAAATTGTCTATAACTGCTACCATTTAATGAGTTACCTAATATTACATTATTTAAAGGTCTTAATGTTCCAACATTATTTAATGTATACTTTAATATTCCATTTATGTATACGTCAAATCTAGAAATATCCAAAGATGGATCTCTATAATATTTAAAAGTCAATAAAGTAAATTCTCCAACTGGAACATCAGTCAAAGGCATCTTAATTATACCTTGATAGACAAAACCATATTCTAACTTATCAGAATTATATTGAAATAAAATTCCTTGATTATTGCCACCATGGTATCCAAATAAGCCATAATTTCTAGTCCAATCAGTAGGTTTTACTGTCGCAAACAAGGTATATCCATTTACTAAATCTGATTGAGGAACACCAGTATCTATTGGAGCTATATTGGTAAAATCCTCTCCTTCTGTATAACTGTATGTAGCTTCACTTAATATTTTTTCTGGATTAATATTATCTGTTATACTATTTGCTATTATCATGCAGTTTTTATAATCTTCAAAGGTTGTAATGTCACTTGGAATAATTCCTTCTATACCAAAAATATCTATTCCTTCTTTTATATTCTCTGGAATTATTTTTACATTTTTTTCATATAAAATTTTTCTTAAATTATTTTCTAAGTCTGTCATAATATATCCTCCTTAGATATTATCTATTTTACAAATTTGTGTAATTTCGTCTAATGATAATGCTTTATCATAGATTAGAGCCTCTGACAACCAACCTTGCCAAAACAATCCTTGTGAAAGCCAATTTCCTATTGTACCAATTGCAGAACTTTCAATACTAAATTTAGAATCTTTGTCTAATAATAGTTCAGTATCTTTATATATTTTAAGATGACTACTATCTTCCACAATTACGGTATATCTATGCCATTGATTATCATTAACATTAAAATTAGTAGACTCCTGTGAATAAGCCTTTTCAACAGACAATTTACTATTATGAGAGCTAATTGTACAACTTTTATTAGCAGATTCTTGACCATAACCAAATATCATATTATTTGAGGCAGTATTATTTCCATTGGATTTTGCAAGAATAGATAAAGTAAAAGTAGTTTTAGGTAAATTTTCAGTAGTAAATCTGGCATATCTGTTATTAGCACATTCTGCAACATTTCTTTTTAAAGTTTTATCATATGTAAATAATAGTCCATAATTAGTTGCTGAATGTAAATTAAACTTATCCATAGTATCAAAATCTAATGGAAATTCAGCTACTAGACCAGACTTATCATATTTCCAATTATCTCCCAAAATCTTATAACTTAAATCTTCGCATGTCTGGTAATCTTCAAATGATGAACTTCCTTTATTTAAAAATCTTATCATCTACCCCACCCCTTTTACTACTAATTGTATTTTAGTGTCATTTTCAGTAGATGTAATAGATAAAGTAGAAATATCCATATTAATTGGCAAATCCAAAGCTAGGTTAGCTCCTACCTGTAAAGTCGTACTTCCTGTATTAATTGTTATATCTGCTGTTTCTGAGTAATTTGCCACCATTATATTTGTTACTTTTTTATTTATTTCAACATCACTAGCCTCTGTTCCTATTGTTAATACACTTGAATTTAAAACTATTTCTCTATCTGATGTTTGTTGTATTTGCCCATCTACAACTACTTTTATAGCTCCATTTTCGTTTGTTTTAATATTATTTGCACTTGTTTTTATAGAACCATCATCATTTACTTTTACATTTTTTAGTTCTCCTTTATCATTAATTCCTTGTAACATAT